>NZ_JACCLX010000030.1 GCF_024490875.1 Methanocaldococcus sp. | reverse complement strand
TTCAAATTCATGATGAGCTTATATTTGAGATAAGAGAAGATATTGTAGATGAGGTTGCAGAGGAATTTAAAAAGATTATGGAAAATATAATGAAGCTTAATGTTCCTCTAAAATGCTCTGTTAATATTGGAGACTCTTGGGGAGAGTTGAAGTAAATTTATATTTTTAATTATGAATATTCGTTACTAATAAAACTTAACAAGTTCATAAAAGAGTTATTATAATTAAAAAGAGTAAAGATTTTATTTCTCTCAACTTTAGTTAATTAGGAGAGAGTTATAATATAGGTAAAAATTTATATTGGTCTAATTTATACAATCTATCCAACTTTTACCAAAAGCATCATCATTGATTGAATCTCTTAGAGATATAGGCTACTCTTTTGAAAGTGCTGTAGCAGATATTATTGATAATAGTATAACTGCAAAAGCTAAAAATATCCATATCTATTTTGACTTTAAAGATAAAAAACTCTCTCTATCGATTATAGATGATGGTTTAGGCATGAATAAAAAAGAACTTATTGAAGCAATGAGACCAGGAAGTAGAAATCCTTTAGAGAGTCGTGATGAAAATGATTTAGGTCGCTTTGGTCTGGGTCTAAAAACTGCTTCTTTTTCTCAATGTCGTAAACTAACAGTAGTTTCATCTCAAGAAAATTATAGGGTAGCTACTGTATGGGACTTAGATTATGTAGCTCAAACAGAAGATTGGTCTTTACAAGTTTTAGATAACGACGAACTCTCTACTCTATATAAGATTGATAAGTTAAAAGAAAATGGAACAATGGTTATATGGGAAAAGACAGATAGAATTGTAGATAATAGTGTCTCCAAAGCAAATGAAGATGTAGTTTATGAAAAAATAGAAAATTTGCAAAAGCATTTAGAGCTAGTATTTCATAGATATTTAAAAGGTAAAGACAAGATAAATATTTTTATTAATGAAGAACAACTCAAAGCTTTTGACCCTTTTTTCTCTCATCATAGAGCAACACAGGAATTGACTGAAGAAACTATTATTATTAATAATGAAAAAATTAAAATTATTCCTTATATTCTACCTCACTATAGTAAAGTATCAGCACAAGATTATGAGCATTATGCAGGGAGTGGTGGTTATCTTAAAAATCAAGGTTTTTATGTTTATAGAAATAGAAGATTATTAATCTCTGGTACTTGGTTTAGATTAATCCCTCAATTAGAGATGTATAAACTTGCTAGAATTCAGATAGATTTACCTAATAATTTAGATGATTTATGGAAGATAGATGTAAAAAAATCAAAAGCATCTCCACCTTTAGTTATCCGACAGAGATTAAAAAAAATAATAGAAAAAATTGCAGGTAGTTCTACTAGAGTATATAAAGGGCGTAGTCGCTCTATTTCTCATTCAAATATAGCTTTTTGGGAGAGAACAAGTGCTAGAGGTGAGATAAAATATCTAATTAATCAAAAGCATCCTATTATTGAGAGTTTTATGCAGAAATTAGATAAAGAAAATCAATACGAATTTAAAGAGATTTTAAAACTGATTGCAAATTTTTTTCCTAAGGATACACTCTATACAGATTTAGGAAGTAATCCAAAAGAGGTTATTTTAGATAATAAACTTATGGATAAAGAGTTAGAATATAAAGCAATGCTTTTATATAAAAATGGAATACTCTATAATATAGAGACTTTAAAGTATATTGAGCCATTTAATAAATATACTAAAGAGTGGAATGAGTTTTTTGAACAATATACAAAAAGGGGACTATAGATAATGAACTGTTTTAATATTATTAAAAATCAAATAAAAACTTTAATCTTAAATACAAAAAAGACATTAACAGAAAAAGAGATAGAAGAGAAGATTCCTTTATATGAGAGTATTTCAGATTGTCAATTGGAAGAGAAAGAGAAAGAGATTTTAATAAAAGAGATAATATCAGAAAACCAAATCTCTATCCCTTTAGGTACAGAAGTTATCAAAAAAGGTTGGAAGCCTTGGTTGCATACACTTAAAGAGAGAAGTAGATACTATGAAGATAGATATAAATACTATCTATTAAATAATGAGGGTTATCCTACAACTGTTGTTAATAATATTTTTGAAAAGAATGAAAAGATATTGGACTATTTAGAAAATCCACATCATGAGGGTAGGTGGATAAAAAAAGGTTTAGTTATGGGATATGTTCAGTCAGGAAAAACGGCTAACTATATCTCTTTAATTAACAAATCAGCAGATGTAGGCTACAAGCTTATTATCTTAATAGCAGGTATTCATAATAACTTAAGAGAACAGACACAAAAAAGAATTAATGAGGGGTTTATAGGAAAAGATAATTTAACACAAGAGTTTGTAGGGGTAGGATTAAATAATAATCGACGAATTCCAGGAAGTTTAACCAGCACATTAAATGATTTTAAAAGAGACAATCTTCGTTCATTAGGAATTGACCCTAAAGATTATGTTGAACCAATTATTTTAGTCATTAAGAAAAATTATTCAACTCTAAATAATATAATTAATTGGCTAAAAGGCACTACTACTGAAGATAAACTCTCTAATTATCCTCTTTTAATTATTGATGATGAAGCAGATAACGCCTCTATTAATACTAAAAAAGAATCAAATGAGGCAACTAAGATTAACAAGCAAATTAGAGAAATTTTAAATATGTTTGATAGGCGATGTTATATTGGATATACAGCAACACCATTTGCTAATATATTTATTAACCCTGAGGGAGAAGATGATAAAATAGGAGAAGATTTATTTCCAGAAGATTTTATTATTGCTCTTGAAGCACCTTCAAATTATATTGGAGCAAAAACTATTTTTCTTGATGAACCAGAAAAAATGTTACGAAAAATAGAAGATAATGAACCTTGTTTACCTATAAAACATACTAAAGAGTTTAGTGTAAATTATTTACCCCAATCTTTATATGAATCAATCTATCTATTTTTATTATCAGGAGCAATTAAACGGTTAAGAGGTGTTAAAAATAGACACCATTCCATGCTTATTAATGTCTCTTTTAGAATACATATTCAAGAGCAGATAAAAAATATTTTAGTAGAAGAGTTACCAAAAGTTTTGCGTTTTATTAAGTATAACTATAAAAAAAGTTTAGATGAGATACTAAAGAATGATGTGTTAAAACATATTTATCAATTATGGTTAGATGAATATAGTAATTGTAAAGATAATTTTAGTTTTCAAGATATATTAGAAGAGATAATAAATCATGAAGCACTCATAAGAGTTCATGTAATAAATAGTCAAAATGAACCATTACGATATGATGATTATAAAGAGAGTGGATTAAATGTTATTGCTATTGGAGGGTACTCATTATCTCGTGGGTTTACCCTTGAAGGGCTAACGATTAGTTATTTTTTACGAAATACACAAATGTATGATACTCTGTTGCAAATGGGTCGATGGTTTGGGTATAGAGATAATTATAAAGATTTATGTCGAGTATATATGCGTGAAGAGGCTATGGATTGGTATGGATATATTGCTGAAGTTGTAGAGGAGCTAAAAGAAGAGCTAAAAATTATGGAATATCATAAACAGAGTCCTAGAGATTACGGACTAAAGATTAAAGACCATCCATCATCTCTTATTGTGACAGCTAGAAATAAAATGTATAACTCAAAGGATGCTTTGGTTGAAGTTTGTTACTCTAATAAGTTAATAGAGACAAGAGTCTTAAGCAGTCAGCAAACTATTATTGAAGAGAATTTAGAAATACTGAAAAAATTTATTGAAGTATTGGGAACAGATTATATAAAAAATAAAAATAATTTATTATGGAAAAATATTCATGCCAATACAGTATTAAGCTTTTTATATGATTTTAAAAATCATCCATTAAATCAAAGCACTGATACCGAAGCATTAACAAATTATATTGAAAAAGGAAAAGAGGAAGAGTTAACTAATTGGGATATTGCTCTTATAAATATAGATAGAAATGATAAATATAAAATAACAAATAGTATAACTATAGGGAAAATTGAGCGTTCTGCACCACAAGAGGATGAGGTATTGGTTGTTAGTGGTAAAAGTCATCGTGTTGGACAACCTAGTGATGAAAGAATAGGCTTAACAGAAGATGAAATTTCTAAAGCTAAAGAGTTTGATATTGCTTTAAAAAAAGATATTACCAAAATTGTGTGTAACAGAATGGATTCATTTCCCATAAAAAATTTTAAAAAGGGAATAGCATGAAACGAAAAAGATGGACAAGAGAAGAGTTAATATTGACATTTAACCTTTATTGTAAACTTCCTTTTGGAAAATTACATAGTAGAAACCCAGAAATAATATATTTAGCTGAACAAATAGGAAGAACTGCTAATGCTGTTGCTTTAAAACTTGTTAACTTTGCTAGTTTAGACCCTGAATTAAAAAAAAGAGGTATTAAAGGAATGTCTAGTCATTCTAAACATGATAAGCTTATATTTGAAGAGTTTAGCAATAATTGGGAAAAACTAGTATTAGAGAGTGAACTTCTATTGGAGAATTTAGGTGATTCTAAATTAGAAGAAGTTAATTTTAAAGGAATTATTGAAAAGACAGGAGAGGAGAAACTACAGTTAGTGAGAACACGAGTTAATCAGAATTTTTTTAGAAAAATAGTATTGGTTAACTATAATGAGAAGTGTGCTTTATGTAGTTTAGATCATACTTCTCTTTTAGTAGCAAGTCATATAGTTCCATGGTCTAAAAATAAAGAACACCGATTAAATCCAAAAAATGGGCTGTGCCTATGTGCAATTCATGATAAAGCTTTTGATTCAGGACTTATAAGTTTTGATGATAATTTAATTATTCTTTTTTCAAGAGAAATACAAAAAATTAATAAAAAAATATTTATTGATTATTTTGGACAGTTTGAAACTAAAGAGTTGAATATGCCTAAGAAGTTTTATCCATCTTTAGAATTTTTAGAATTTCATCGTAAAAATATCTTTAGATATTAAAACAATACCCCTACACTTACAGAAAAAGATATCCAAACTTATTTAGCTTTTGCTACGCAACTTATGGGGAAAAAATATTCACTTCAAAAGATAGCCTAAGAGATACATTATAGATGACAATCTTTTATACTATTTTTATTTATGGAAAGATAGTAAAATTTAGAAATATACAAAAGAAAATGAGCTAACCATATTTAGTTTTTTTCCAACCAATAATAATAATTCGTTTACGATTTTGTAAAACACCATAATCTGAAGCAATTAATTCATCTAATACAATATGATATTCTGCCTTATTTAGAGCATTTTTTAAATCATTAAAATATTTTCCACCACCTGCTGTTTTAAGTCCAGGTACATTTTCAAAAACAAACATTTTAGGTTGAAACTCTTCTAAAAATTTTACATAATTTTGATATAGAAAATTTCTAGACCCACAAGATACACTATCTTTTATCTTTATTCCTTTATTTCGGAGACATCACCATTTATGGCGATGAGGAGAAATAATCAGCTTTACTTAAAAAGCTTACTTGACATCATATCATAATTTGCATATAATTGTTATATGAAAACTATGATATTAACGCAAAAGAACCGACTAAAACTCAGTTCCACCAAGCTTGAAATTGTCAGACAGTTATCTTACTACTCTGCAAGACTTTACAATGTTGGTTTGTATAGTGTTAGGCAGTATTATTTCAACAACAATGCCTATTTGCCATATGCAAAAAACTATCACGAATGCAAAGAGAATGAGAACTATAAGCTCTTGCTCAGTAATACTTCCCAACAGATACTTCGTATTGTAGATAGAAACTTTAAAAGCTTTTTTGGACTTTTAAAACTCAAATCACAAGACAAGTATACCGAAAAGATAAGAATACCTCGCTATAAAAAACAAGATGAACTTATTAATATAACCATTCAAGGTCGTTCAGCTCGTATCCGTAAAGGGTATGTCATCATAGGCTTCTCAAAAGCTTTTAGAGAAAAACATAAACCATCTTTTAAAGAACTCAAATTTAAACTACCAAAAAATATAACGGTAGATAAACTTCAAGAAGTTAGAATATTACCTATTTTTAATGGCAAAGAATTTGATATTGAATTTGTTTACAAAAAAGAGTTTAAACCTATATCTGTAGATAAAGATAAATATTTATCTATTGATATGGGTTTAGATAATTTTGCTACTTGTTTTAATTCTAATGACGGGTCGTCTTTTATTATTGATGGGCGATATATCAAATCAATTAACCGACATTACAACAAACAAAAAGCATATTATCAATCCATACTTGATAGACAAAGTATCAAAGTCTCTAAAAAGATGCTAACCATTTCTCGCAAGAGATACAACAAGATTAACAACTATTTTAATTTAGCTGTTAAATATATAACTGATTATGCAATTTCAAAGAATATAGGCTCGATTGTGGTTGGAGATTTCTCAGATATTAAACGAAACATTAATATGGGTAAGAAAAATAACCAAAACTTTGTAAATATCCCTTATGATATATTTAAAAGAAAATTACAAAGTAAGTGTGAACAGTTAGGGATAAGATATTATCTACAAGAAGAAAGCTATACCTCTAAATGTTCGTTTCTTGACAATGAACCAATTGAAAAACACGATACCTACAAAGGTAAGCGAGTTAAGAGAGGTCTATTTAGAACCTCAAAAGGATATTTGATAAACGCTGATGTTAATGGTGCTGCAAATATCCTTGTAAAATATTTAACAAGTAACGGTCAGCTTCAATATCCTGTTGTTGCCAACCGATATGGGTGCGTCAATTATCCACCAAGATTAAAATTAAACGACTTAGTCGCTTAAAAATCTTCAAGCCTCACCCTTTAGGGTGGGGTTATTGACTCTTGCTCTACCTACAACTGAATAGGCTTGACAAGGAGGATCTCCAATAATTACATCTACTTGTTTGATATTTTTTTCTTTTATATTTTTTTTAATTTTTTTAACAATGTCATTAAATGTTTTATCTGAAATTGTGGCATTTATTACATCATTAGAGTTTAAAATATTTGCTTTTTTCCAAAGCTCATCTCGTGTAATTTTTTTTAGGAGATAATCATAATAAATATTTAATCTATTATTCTTTTTTAAATTCCAATAGGCTGTTCGAGTTCGTAAGGTATTACATGCGTGAATATCAGCTTCTACATGACCAACAAAAGTTGCACCCTCTCTAAAAAATCCTTCAGATAAACCACCAGCACCTGAAAATAAATCTAAAACTATCAAATATATATCCTATTAATTTTTATAAGATTATAACAGGCTTACTCTTTGACTATCCTATAATTTTTTTGTAGTAAATTAGATAAAATAAAACTTCATATTTCTATGTTAATATTGGACTCTCTTGGGGAGAGTTGAAGTAGAATAGTTATATTAAGGTAGAAACTTAAAGTGACTTAAGATAAAATAGACTCCTAAAATAAAAAAATAGGAAATAGAAATGAAAAACAAATCAAATTCAAGAAGAGACTTTTTTAAAGGTGCTATAGCACTATCTCTAACACCACTTATGG
>NZ_JACCLX010000029.1 GCF_024490875.1 Methanocaldococcus sp. | reverse complement strand
TAAAATCCCAGATAAAATTTTAATCTCCACCGATTTCCTATCTCTCTTAAAAAGTTCCGCCATTCGTTCCTTTAATACTTCTATCGTCAGCTTCATATCCCCTATTTTTTACTTCCATATTTTTAAATCTTTCTTATCTTGACAGTCTCATTAACATAAATATATCTATAATTACTATATCGTAAATTATAAATAATATTTTTAAAATAAGTATTATGTTAATAAATCAAAAAATAAAAAATGTAGAGGGATAAAATGGCAAGATACGAGGGGGAAATAGACATTAATAATGTCTTTGAGTTAAGATGTAAGCCAACATGCTACTTTGGAGTAGGAGCAATAAATAAGATTGACGATATATTTAAAGAATTTGTAGACAAAGGTATGAAAAATGTATTGTTTGTTACAGGTAAATCCTCTTATAAGAAATGTGGGGCATGGGATGTTGTTGAAAAGAGTTTAGAGAAGTATGATATGAATTATGCTATTTATAACAAAGTATCTCCAAACCCAACAGTAGATATGATTGATGAGGCTGTTGCTTTAGGTAGAGAGATTAATGCCGACATTGTGGTAGGGATTGGGGGAGGTAGTCCAATAGATACTGCTAAAGGTGTTGCAGTATTATTAGAATATCCAAATGAAGATGGTAGAAGTTTATATGAGTATAAATTTACACCAGAGAAGGCTAAACCAATAGTAGCAATTAATACTACTCATGGAACTGGAACTGAAGTAGATAGGTTTGCAGTAGCAAATATTCCTGAGAAAAACTATAAACCAGCATTAGTTGCAGAGTGTATATATCCAAAATACTCTATTGATGACCCTGCATTACTTACAGGATTACCAAAAAAGCAAACACTTGCTACAACAATTGATGCATTAAACCATGTTACTGAAGCTGCAACGACTATAACAAGAAGTCCATATTCAATTGATTTGGCAAGGAGAACGATTGAAATTATTGCTAAATACTTACCAATAGCATTAGAGGAGCCTAAAAACTTAGAGGCAAGATATTGGTTATTATATGCCTCTGCAATTGCAGGAATAGCTTTTAATAATGGATTATTACATTATACACACGCATTGGAACATCCATTGAGTGGAATTAATCCTGAAGTAACACATGGTATTGGATTGGGTGTTTTATTACCAGCGGTTATAAAACACTGTCATAAAGCATTGCCAAAAACATTTGCACATATTTACGAACCAATAGTTGAAGATGTTAAGAAAGCAGAAGAGGATGGTATTTATTTAGCAAAACAAGTTGAGCAATGGCTAAATAGTGTAGGATTAACTGAAAAACTGCCAGATTTAGGATTTGGAGAAGATGACATTCCACAATTAGTTGATTTAGCATTTAACACTCCAAGTTTAGATTTATTATTAAGTTTAGCTCCTGTAGAGGCTACAAGAGAAAGGGTAGAACAAATCTACAGAGATTCTATGAAACCTATTGAATAAAATATTTATTTTTAATTTAATCAAAAATTTTTTTAATGTATGGTTCAAAAGGTACAATATCCTCTCTACTCCTTGGACTTATTGTAGCCACTTTTAACTTTCTCTTTTCTGGGATTAGATCTATAACTAATGTTCCCGGTGTGGCTGTTATTGACCATGATAATAAAATTAAACCAGTTGGATTGTTTATAATAGATTCTATTTCTATAATCTCAGGTTTTATATCTCCATTAATACATCTTCTAACAACATCAATCCAAGACTCAGTAATTGCCTTAATTAAAACAGCCAAGTATCCAATAACTCCAAACAATCTCATAATAAACCCCTATAAATTTCCAATTTAATAAACATAATAAAATTTATTAGGAATAAGTATATATTTTTTATGTTTATTATAATTACTGAGGTGAAAATTATGGAGAATATGAACGAAGATTTAAGACAAAAAGCTATAGTTTTAGAAATGTATAATCAACAATTGCAAATGCTTCAAAGTGAATTAGCATCAATAAGAACATTAAGATCAGAAATAGAAAAGTCAATAAAAACTCTTGAAAATATAAATGTTGATTCTGAAACTTTAATTCCTGTTGGTCCAGGTGTTTTTTTAAAGGCAAAAGTAATAGATGATAAAGCATTAATTGGAGTAAAGTCAGATATATATGTAGAGAAATCATTTAATGAGGTTGTTGAAGATTTAAAAAAGTCTATTGAAGATTTAAATAAGGCTGAAAAAGAAAGTATGAAAAAAGTTGAGGAATTAGTTAAAATAATTTCTGCATTAAAGAAAGATTTACAAGAATCTATTCAAAAAACTCAGGAAAAGAATATAGAAGATAATAAAACTTAAAAATGCTCTTTTAATTAATTTTTTTGCTAATCCAGTCATTCATATATTCGCATTAACAAATTTATCTTTCTATAATAAAATAGAAATAGTGGGCCCAGCCGGATTCGAACCGGCGACCTTCGCCTTGTAAGGGCGACGTCATAGCCAGCTAGACCATGGGCCCTCGACATCTATAAAAATCTAATTACTCATATATAAACTTTATGGTTATTGGTGAAATTATGGATTTAAATTTAAAAATTTTTTTAGAAGATAGAGAAGAGATAATTAAAGATTCCAAAAGAAAGGATGAATTATCTTTTAAAAAATTTAAAAAAATTGTAGAAAAAATTAAAGAAAAAGAAAATAAAGATAAAATTGTATGTGATTTTACAGAATACAATCCATTACATAGGGGGCATAAATATGCATTGGATGTAGGGAAAAAGTATGGGATTTTTATTAGTGTTTTGCCTGGACCATTAGAAAGGAGTGGTAGGGGAGTTCCATATTTATTAAACAGATATATAAGGGCAGAGATGGCTATAAAGGCAGGGGCTGATATTGTTGTTGAAGGACCACCAATGGGAATTATGGGTTCAGGGCAGTATATGAGATGCTTAATAAAAATGTTCTACCACTTGGGGGCTGAAATTATACCACGGGGCTACATTCCAGAGAAAATTATAGAGAAAGTTATTAGTTGCATAAATAAAGGATACCACATAAAAGTCAAGCCCTATAAAATTATCTGTGTGGAGACAGGAGAAGTTTTAAGGGAAAAATTAAATATAGACAATTATGTAATTGCTTCAATGTCTCAAATGATTTATAAATTAAATAAAGAGGAAGATTTAAATTTTCATCCAAAATTTGTGTTTATTAGAAGATTGGAAGGAATAAGTGGAACTAAGATAAGAGAGGCTATATTTAACAATAGATTTGATGATGTTAAGGATATGCTACCATCTACAACCCTTGAAATATTAAAAGAACTATCAAATAGTGGAAAATTAAATAGTTTAATATTAAAAAGATTTGAAGATAGAATTTTAGAAACTGTAAATGAATATGATATTTATAAGTATGTTCCTAACAATGTTGCTGAGATATTAGAAAAAAATAAACCATACAATAATATAGATGAAATAAAAAATACTTTACCCAATGGATTTTCAAAACATTTTAAAGAAAGAATTTTATCCAAGTTAGAGGCAAGAATTCCAAATGAAACCATTTCAAAATATATAAATAATTACCCTTCTAAAATAAGAATATTAGCAGTTAAAGATAATGATGAAATAAATCAAAATATGTGGAATTATGCAGAAACAGAGATTTTGCTTAGATACAAGTGCATTCACTGAACCCTCGGTTAGAAAAGCAATGAATGTTAAGACAATTACAGAATTAACAGATAAATTGATGGATTTAATAGCAGAAGCAAGGATAAAGTTGAATATCTCGTGTCATATACCATATCCAAGTGTATATAAGGAGTTAATTGGATTCTTACATAGTGAAAATTGTCCAAAAGATGTTATAATAAAGGTAGATACTTGGCTCGTTAAGAAAACTCCAAACAGATATGAGATAAAAATTCCTTCAGAGATATTTTATGAATATGTTAAGGATTTGAGGGAGAGGATTAATAAAGGGATGAGAATTGGAGAAGAGCATATAATAAAATCTTCTGATATGGTTTATGAATTATCAAAAAGACATCCAGAAATGAGAAAGGATGAAATTATAAATAAAGTTCTATCAAAAACAATAAATACATTTAGAAATAAATATCGAAGTGCTTTAAGAGTTGGAACATTAGACAGTGCTCCAGATTTGGATGTTTTACTTTTGGCCAAAGAGTTAGATGCCGCAGTTGTAGCTACTGATGGGGGAATAGAAAAATGGGCTCAAAGATTAGGATTAAGATTTGTAAATGCCGTTAATTTTCCATTTATGCTTGAGGAATATTTAAGGCATGCGGATAGACATAGAAGATATTTATAAAAAATTTTATTAATAATATAATGAAATAAAAATTACTTGAATTAATTATAGATTAATAAAACACGAATTAGGGATAGTTATGACACTACTATTAATTAGAGGAGATAGTTATGAAAAATTGAAGAATGCCTTAGCAGATGTAGATAGACATGCAGAATTAACAATTATAGGAAAACCTAAAATTATAGTTCCAGAGGCGGCTGATGAAATATTAGGACATATCTTAGGAGAGGTAAAAAAGCCATGTAAAAAGGCATGCGTTGCGAAGATTGCTGAAAAGGCTCCAAAAGCAATAGATAGAATTAGAAAAATTCATCCTCCTGCTCATATAGTAGTCATTAGTGAAAGATATGGAGATATATACTATAAACTGTTAGATGATTTTCCAAAATTGCCAATATTAAAAGGTTATTACAAATCAAAAAAAAAGAAATAATTAATATTTATGGTGATTATATGAGTAAAAATAAGTATCCAACATTAGTCGAGATAAAAAACAATAAACAAAGGACAATAGAAAAAGGAGAAAAAATGCTTAAAGAATTAAATGAGATTAGAGTGCTTTTAGAGAAATTAAGAAAAGATGAAGAAAATAACATAGACAAAATTACTGAACTTGAAGAAAAAGAGAATTATTTAGCTACTAAAATTTTAAAATTAGATTTAGGTATAAAAATATTAGAAATTATTGAATACATTATGGAAAACGATATATTTGGAGATTCTTGGAAAATTATAGAGGAAAAAGTGCCTTATGATGAATTATTAAATATTGTCGCTGAAAAAGGATTAAATATAAAAGAAATTTGTATGGAGTTATATAAGATTGCTAATTTAAATAACAAAGATATTTTAAATAAAATTCAAAATTTACCAGATGAAGATTATCAAAAAGTTTCTGGGAATATTCAACTTAACAAATATTTAGATAAAATAATTTCAAGAATTCGTAAATTAAAATCTCTTACAAAAGATAGAACCTAAATTTTTACTAAAAATATTCTTTCTTTTTATAATGTAACAAAAACTGAGGTGAGTAAATGAAAAGTGTAGGGCCAGTTAATTTTAGAGAGTTGGACAAAAAAATAAAAAAATTCTGGGAAGAGAATGATATATATCAAAAAGTAAAGAAAAAGAATGAAGGAAATAAAGAATTTTATTTTGTTGATGGACCTCCTTACTGTTCTGGGGCAATACATCTTGGAACTGCATGGAATAAAATAATTAAAGATACATATTTAAGATTTAAAAGAATGCAAGGATATAATGTTTTAGATAAAGCTGGATGGGACATGCATGGCTTACCAATAGAGGTTAAAGTTGAAAATGAGTTTGGAATAAAAAACAAGAAAGAGATTGAAACAAAAATTGGTGTAGAACAATTTATTGAAAAATGTAAAGAATTTGCTTTAAAACACAAAGAAATTATGGAAAATCAGTTTAAAAACTTAGGAGTTTGGTTAGATTGGGAAAATGCATACATGCCAATAACTAAGGAGTATATGGAGATAGGTTGGTGGACATTAAAAGTTGCTCATGAGAAAGGATTATTAACAAGAGATTTGAGGGTTGTCTATTGGTGTCCAAGATGTGAAACTGCCTTAGCAGAGCACGAAGTTAGAGGAGAGTATAAAGAAGTTTATGATCCATCTGTTTATGTAAAATTTAAATTAAAAGATGAAGAAAACACCTATATTATAATTTGGACAACAACTCCATGGACTTTAATAGCTAACTTGGCTGTTGCAGTACATCCAAACTATGACTATGCTTATGTAGAAGTTGAATTTGATGACAAAAAAGAAGTTTGGATTATTGCTGAAAAGTTAGTTGAGGATGTTATAAACAAAGCTAAAAAATTATACAATATCAAAAACTACAAAATAATTAAAAAAGTTAAAGGAAAAGAGTTAGAAGGAATAAAATATATTCATCCATTATTAGATGAGAATGAGAGGCAGAAAGAATTTGCTAAATTAGAAAATGCTCATACTATAATATTAGGGGAGCATGTAACCTTAGAGGGAGGAACTGGTTTAGTTCACACAGCTCCTGGACATGGGGAAGAGGACTTTGAAGTTGGTAAAAAATACAATCTGCCTATATATTCACCAATAGATGATGAAGGTAAATACATAGAAGGAAAATGGAAAGGAGTTTTTGTTAAAGATGCAGATAATGAAATAATAGAAACTCTAAAAGATAAAGGATTGTTAGTTTATGTTGGAAAAATAAAACATAGTTATCCACACTGTTGGAGATGTAAAACACCTCTCTTGTTTAGAGCTACTGAGCAGTGGTTTTTAGAGATATCAAAAATTAAAGATAATATTATAGAGCATGCAAAAACTGTTAAATGGATACCTCACTGGGTTGAAACAAGATATATAAATGGAGTTAAGTTTGTTGGGGACTGGAATATAAGTAGGCAGAGGTATTGGGGAATTCCATTGCCAGTATGGGTTTGTGAGAAATGTGGAAAATATATAGTTGTGGAAAGTGTTGAAGAATTAGAGGAGAGAATGATAAATAAAGATGAAGTTGGAGAGATTAAAGATTTGCATAAACCAACAGTTGATAAAATAAAATTGAGATGTGAATGTGGAGGAGTAATGGAGAGAGTTCCAGATGTCTTAGATGTTTGGTTTGACTCTGGATTAGCTCCTTATGCTTCAATTGGTTCAAAAACATTAAAAAAAGCTGACTTTATAACAGAAGGGCATGACCAAGTTACTAAGTGGTTTTATTCACAACATGCACTTTCAGCAATTGTATTCAATGACATCCCATACAAAAAATGTTTAATGCACGGCTTTACTTTGGATGAACGTGGAGAAAAGATGAGTAAGAGTTTAGGAAATATAGTTAATCCAGATGATGTCGTTGAAAAATATGGGGCTGATTTATTAAGATTCTATCTTTTAAGTGCAAACAAGGTTTGGGAAGATTTAAGGTTTGTATGGAGTGAAATGGATGATGTTTTAAGTTTATTTAATACCTTATGGAACGCCTATATGTTCGCTGTAAATTACATGGTGTTAGATAACTTTAAACCTGATAAAAAATACTTTGAACATCTAAAAGATGAAGATAGATGGATTTTAAGTAGAGTAAATACTGTTGCCAAAATAGCAATTGAAAACCTTGATATTCCATATTTCCACACATACACATGGACATTAAAAGATTTCATATTAAATGACTTAAGTAGATGGTATATTAGATTGATTAGAGATAGAACATGGAAAGAAAAAGATGACTATGATAAATTAGCAGCATATCAAACACTCTACTATGTCTTATTAAAGTTATCTATAATAATGGCTCCTGTATCTCCTCATGTAGCTGAGGCAATATATCAAAACTTAAAAACAGAAGATATGGAAGAAAGTATATTTATGAATAAAATAGAAGTTGATGAAGAGTTTATTGATGAAGAGTTAGAGAGAGATATGGCAATAGTTAGAGATATAGTTGACGCTATTTATAGAGGAAGAGATAAAATAAAATACACCTTAAGATATCCATTAAAAGAAATAACTATTGCTGGTGGGGAAGAGGTTAAAAAAGCAGTAGAGAGATTTAAATACATAATAAAAAATCAGGGTAATGTCAAAAATATCAAATTTGGAGAAGTTGAAGGTAGCAAATACATAATAAAACCAAACTATAAAGAGTTAGGTAAGAGATATAGAAGTGAAGTTCCAAAGGTCGTTGAGATATTAAAAAAAGTAGATCCTAAGGAGTTAATGGAAAAATTAAAAGAAGGTTCTGTAATATTGGATGGATATGAAATTAAGCCAGAGTATGTTGAAATTAGGTTAGAGGTTCCTGAGCACATTGCAGGAGTTGAATTTTCAAAGGGAACTGTCTTTATAAATACTGAAATTACTGATGATTTAATAAGAGAAGGGTTAATGAGGGAAATTATAAGAAGAATTCAAGCAATGAGAAAAGATTTAGACTTAGATATAGAAGAAAAAATTAAAGTTAAAGTTGAAGGAGTAGATATAGATGAGTTTAAGGAAATTATAGAAAGAGAAGTAAGGGGAATATTTGTAGATGATATAAAAGAGGACTATACAAAAGATTGGGAAATAAAAACTCCAAATGGGGAAATATATAGAGTTAAAATAACTATCGAAAGAATAAATAAGAAATAAATTTAATTTTTTATTAGTTTTTTATTTAATTTCTATTTTATTTTTGCTTTATTTATTTTTGTTTCGAACGCTTTTATAATTAAATTTAATAATTTAGGTGACTTAATTATGAAATTGGGTAAATTTGAGATAGACAATATTTATTTAGGAGATAGTTTAGTTTTAATGAAAGACATTCCAGATGATAGTATTGATCTAATTGTTACAGACCCTCCATATGGAATTAACTTTAAAGGTAAAAAGAATAACTACAATAGAAAATATGAGAATGTTTTAGAAGGTTACAATGAGATTCCCAAAGAAAAATATTACGAATTTTCTTATAATTGGATGAAAGAGGCATATAGAATATTAAAACCAACTGGGAGTATGTATGTATTTTCTGGTTGGACAAATTTAAAGGATGTTCTCAATGCATTGGATGATGTAGGATTTATAACAATAAACCACATTATTTGGAAATATCAATTTGGAGTTTTTACAAAAAGGAAATTTGTTACATCCCACTACCACATTTTATTTGTTGTTAAAGATGAAAAAAGATACAAATTTAATAAAATAGAACATTATCCAGAAGATGTTTGGATAATAAATAGGGAGTATTGGAGAGGTAAAGTTAAAACTCCAACAAAATTGCCTACTGAATTAGTTAAAAAAATTATTCTATATGGAAGTGATGAAGGAGATATAGTTTTTGATCCCTTCCTTGGATCTGGACAGGTTTGTGTTGTTGCAAAAATGCTAAATAGACATTATTTAGGTTTTGAAATAGTTAAAGAATATTATGAATTTGCAAAAAAGAGATTAGAAGAAATTGAAAGGCAAAAAGAGAATGGATTAATAAAGTGGATTAATAAGAGTAATACTATAAAAAAATAAAGTAAATGGTGTCATAATGGATAGTAATACAATAGAAGAATTTTTAAAGGATTTAGTTAAAAGAATATGTGAGATTGGAAAAGAATATCAATTAAAACCAGATTTACGTGAAGTTGAACCATTTCAACATTTTTTAGATAAAAATGGAGAAATAAATTATTCTGATTTAGATAGAAGAGATGGAAAATTTACGAGGAGAGAAATTTTAGCAAGATATTTGGTGTTAATGGTCGTTTTAGATCAGGGACCAGATATTATAGGAGTTAGAAAACTGCTAAATGGTGTTATAACTAACCTTTATAGAGAAGAAATAAGAATTCTTCATAGACCATTAGATTTTTTTAAAGAGTTGGGAATATCAATTGATACTTTAATTGAACAACATGAATCGGTTAAAAAAATAAGAGCAGAAACATGGGCAAAATTGAACAATACTAATCCTTCAAAGTATAATTTATTCTTTGCACAATCACAAAGAGGTATTGTTCCGATTAAACAGGTTTTAGATTATTCAATACATAGATGGGGCACTCCTTTGGCTATGTATTTACTATTAGAAAAAGATTTGGAGAAAGAAAATAAACAGTCAATAGAACCTCTTATTGAATATTTAGAAAGTTATGATTCAGCTGAGTTAATGGCGAGAGGTTTAAAAGATAATGAAAGATATGGATTAGGAAGTGCTATAGGAGATAAAGCGTGCCATTTATTTGCGAAATTGTATGTAAATAGATTAAATCTTAAAAAAAGGAGTGATACTGGTTGGACTGGAATTTCTTATGAGGTCCCATTTGATAGTAATGCGGGTAGAGTTTTATTTAGATGTGGATTTTTAACTAAAATAGGTACTATTAAAGATTATATAAAATGGGATGTAATCCAAAAAGGAAGAGGTAAAGGTAAAAAAGATTATATTCGAGTTACAAATTTAAGAGGTAAAAAAATTTCAATTAATGATGAAAATCTAAAACAAGAATATGATGACTTAGTTATTAACTATTTAAAAATAAATAAAAGACCTCCAAGAAATATAGAAATTCAACACATTCCAAACTTATTAATAAAAATTATAAATAAAGAAGAAAATGTAAATTATTCAATAGCTGATTTTGATGATGGTTTAATATATATTGGAACTAACTTTTGTTTTAATCACGATAGTCCAAACTGTAAAAAGTGTCCAATAAGAAATTTATGCATTGGATATAACGAAAACAACTCACTAATTAAAAATTATAGAACTTAAATCTAAATATAAAATTATTCTTTATTTTCTTTTAACAAATTTATAATGAGTGAGATTATGATTTTAAAAGAGGGAGATGTTATTTTTGAAGTTCCAGATAAATTAACAATTACAAAGAAGGACGAAGTTTTTTACAACCCAAGAATGAAAACTTGTAGAGATTTAAGTATAGTTATAGTCCAAGCATTTTTAAATTTATATCATAAAGTTGATAAATGCTATATATGTGACGCTTTGGCAGGTAGTGGGATTAGAGGTCTTAGATATGCAAAAGAAATAGAATTTCGTGGAGACTTACAAGTTTTCTTAAATGACATAAATCCAAAGGCATATGAAAAAATAATAAATAATGCTAAAATGAATAAAATTGAGAATATAAAAGTTTTTAATGAAGATGCAAACACATTTTTATCAAAACATTTTAGATTTTTCAATGTTATAGATTTAGATCCCTTTGGCTCTCCATCTCCTTATATTGACCAAGCTATTAGGGCATTAGTTACAAGAAATGGGTTGTTATGTATAACTGCAACAGATACAGCTGCTTTATGTGGAAGATCTAAGAAATCATGTTTAAGGAAATATTTAGCATATCCATTATTTAGTAGAGATTGCCATGAGTTTGCATTGAGAGTTTTGGTAGGATATGTTATGAGAATGGCTACAAAATATGAAATATCTTTAAAACCTGTATTTTGTCATTCTACTGATCATTATGTTAGAGTATATTTAATTACTGATAGAGGAGCTAAGAGGGCAGATAAAACCTTTGAAATGCTTGGCTATGTTAAAGATATTAATGGAATTAAGATAATTAAAAAATTTGAAGAAGGTTATGAAAAAGGATTCTCAGGGCCTTTATATATAGGTAATTTATACGATAAAACTCTCGTTGATGAAGCTTTAAAAATAGCTGAGGAAAGAAAATTAAATGAGAGAGTTTTAAAAATATTAAATGCCATTAGTGAGGAAGCGGAAATAAATCAAGTTGGTTGTTACGATACTCACCAATTAGGAAAGATTTTAAAAATATCAGTTCCACCAATAAAAGATATTATAAATAAATTAAAAAAGTTTGGTTTTAAAGCCACAGTTACTCACTATAATTCAAAAGGAATAAAAACTAATGCTACATTAAAAGATGTTATTGATGTAATGTATAGTTGTAAAAATTAATTTAAATTAATCAATTAACGAAAACTATATATATGGGTTATTATTATCTATTTTTTGCTCTTGTAGGGCGGTGGCTCAGCCTGGTTAGAGTGCTCGGCTGATAACCGAGTGGTCCGGGGTTCAAATCCCCGCCGCCCTACCATTTTTTATTTTTGAATAATATATTTATTAATTTAAATATATAAATTAATTTTTGTATAAAAATTATCTTCTAAACTGACTCATAAATTTAGGAATGTATTTTATAGCCATATTTAAACTCATAATTTCATAGTCATCTTTTAAATAACCTTTTTCCTTCAAAACTCTTCCAACCCAATCTGAAAATCTTTTATCTTGTATAACTACAACTCCATAATCGTTTTCTGTTCTTATCAATCTACCTATCATTTGAATTAAGGTTCTTGCCATTCTATCAAAAGAGGTCATTAAAAAAGATCTCCAATGAGCATTTTTAATATTTCTTTTTTTGAATTTTTCTTCTAATATTTTTTGTTCTCTTAATATTAAAGGAGTAGGAACTGGAAATGGTAGTGTGTCAATAACAACACCAACTAATGCCTCGCCGGGAATATCTACCCCTTCGGCAAATCTACCAGTTGCCAATAAAATCCCTCCAACTCTCTCAAATCTTTCTTTTAATTCCTTAGCCTCTTTTCCATCCATTCCCTGCTCATACACGTGAATGTTTTTATTTTTAATATTAGTTTTATCAATTTCTCTTTTTAGATATTTATAAAAGTTATCTAAATCTTCAAAGCTCTTAAATAAAACTAATGTGTTTCCATTTATTGCCTCCAATATTTTTAATAAGTTTTTATTAGCCTTTTCTCTATCTCTTCTTTCATACTTCATATCTACTCCATCTTTTAAGCCTATAATTATCTTCCTATCTTTTGGAAATGGGCTCTCTAAAACTAAAAAATCTGGATTATCCACTCCTGTTTTTATAGCGTGCATTTCTAAGTTTCCTATTGTGGCAGAACAATGAATAACTACTGCATTATTATAAAGTTCTTTTAAATGAGAACTAACAAAAACTGGCTCACATAGTAAGGAATTTCCACTTCTATATATTACATAATTATCATTAATATATTTTAAATTTTTGATATTTTCAATAAATTCAAGAATGTGCATATCAGACAATTTCCTCTTATGAATAAAATCGAGTTCTATAGAAATTAAAGCTCTATTATCAATATTAAATTTAAGTTCATTTTTATCAATCTCTTCATTTTCATTAAATTTTAAAATTTTATTTTTTATATTGTTTATTTGATAGTATCCATCTAATATAGATCCTAATATAGCCAATTCTGTCTTATATCTCCAAGAGTGTAATTCTCCATCAAAAATAATCGTTTCTTTGCAGATATCTATATCTACATTTTTATTAACTAAATAATTCTCAATAATTTCCCAGAAGTTTTCATCCTCAACATTTAATCTCTTTTTTAAAATATTTGGAGCGTAATAAATAGCCATATATTTCAATCTATTAATAGCCATATCTGGATTAATAACTATTGTAGAAGCATTTCTTACACTGTTCTCTAATTTGTGTGCCTCATCACAGATAATTATATCTATATCTCTTTTACTTTCAATATCTTCCTTTGCATAGTAAAACATACTATTATTTACTACAACAATATCAGCCAAAATACTATCAATTTTTGCCTTTTGATACTCACAAACACAATAAGGACAGTGGTAAATTGTCTTATTTCCTAAATTTATTGCCTGTTTTTTAGTTCCACAGTAGCATATAGGTCTTTTATTTGGTCTATAAGGACATTTTTTGTTTAGTTGGCAGTATAACCTATTTGCTTTTCCACCCTTTGATTTACATATATAGTTACCTTTTCCCATCAGATAGGCAACCTTTAAATTATGCTTTATAGAACTTAAATCCTCGTAAATTCTAACCTGTTGGTCAATAGTTTCAGTTAAAATAACAACTTTTTTTCCCTTTTCAGCAAAATATATAGCGGGAATTAAATAACCCAAAGTTTTCCCTACACCAGTTGGAGCCTCAATTATCAAATTTTTTTTATTTAAAATACTTTCATAAATTTTTAGCATCATTCTTTTTTGTGGCTCTCTAATCTTAGGATAAGGAAACTTTTCTTTAATATATTTTTTAAAATCCATAAAAAATCCCAATTCTGTAAATTTTTAAAAGTTTATTTTAAATTGTAGGTATTATCTATAAATAACTTTTTATCAATATTACCTTCAGCTCTTAATACATTTTTAAATTTAGAAAGATATTGAGATATTTTTAATAATTTTTCTACTTCTTCATAAAATGGGATCTTTCTAAAATGCTCTCTCCTATTTAACTCTAATAGGTATCTTATAATTTCCTCCTCATTTTCTTGATTAGAGTATTTTGCAATGTTGTTTTTTATAGATTTAAAAAGTTCTACATTTATTAATTTTATATTACTACCAAAAATTTCTTTGCATCTTTCAAACATTTCATCAAAATTTTTACTACTAAAAATATATCTTCCAAACTCTTCTCTCTCTTCCCAACTAATTCTAAAATCTTTATATAGTAAAGTTTTACTACTATGTTCCATTCCATTTTCTATAATTTCCTCAAAATTATCAAAATAAAGTTCTTTTATATATTTAATAACTTCTTTAATAACTTTTTTATCAGTTTCTCCCTTACAAATTCCTTTGCAGTAATGTTTTATTATCAACAAAGGAGTTCCATTCCACTTTACCATACTACTGAATGGAAAAATTTTACACATTAAAGGTTTAAACTCATAACCTTTTTCTAAATGAACTCTACATAAATTATTATTTAATAAAATACATCCTCTTTCATTAATTTTTACTCTATATTTAAATTCTCCTTTGCATCTCTCTATACAATCTTTGTAATCTTTAAGTTTTAAAACATCGAAGTAATTTAAATATATTCTCCATCCTTCACAAGAACAGCAGTATGCACAATTAATACATCTATAAGTGATTCCATTAAAAGTAATCTCCCACTTCATATAAGTCACTTAAAAGATTTTTTATATTAAGAGTTTATTTAAATTTACTTATGAGTATTACTTAACAATTAATGTTAATGTAATTTAATGTTAATAGATAATAATTAACCATAGAGATGGGTGATTATTTTGATGTTATTTATAAAACTACTCTATGCATTCGCTTTTGTTATAGTAGCCATTGTTATCGCATATATTGAAAAGTTAGGCATTGAGAAAAAAATATTTTATGTTTCAATATTGGCGTTAATTCAACTGTTTATATTGGGATATGCCTTACTTTATATTTTTTCTTTAGGAATGATGGGAGCTTTTCTTATGATTTCTGTAATGATTACTGTGGCATCATATTTAATAATGAAAGAAATAAAATTAAAGCATAAGAAAAAACTTTTTCTTAGTTTATTTGTTACCTTTTTAACGACAACTATAATTTCATTAATTATATTGGTATTTTCTGATGTTATTAAATTTGAGCCTATTTATGTAATTCCACTAATGGGAATGGTTGTTGGTAATACAATGAATACAGTCCATTTAACCTTAGATAAAATCATAGATTTAGTAAAATCTGAAAGAGATATTTTATGGGGATATTTGGCATTAGGAGCTACGGAATTAACTGCTTTAAAGCCATTTATAAAAAATGCCGTAAAGTCAGCAATAATTCCACAGATGAATAGAACGAAATCTGTTGGAGTTATCTTTATTCCGGGAGCTATGGTTGGTATGCTGTTGAGTGGGGCTAATCCTATATATGCTGCTGAAATTCAAATTGTAATAATGTGGATGATTTTAAGTTCGTCAATAATTTCTGGAATTTTGATTTGTTATTTAATGTATAAAGAGATTATTAGGGTATAATAAAAAGTTAGAATCCTCTCAACTGTTTTATTTTCTCTATTCTTTTCTTAATTAACTCCTTCTTACCAATATCACTTCTGTGATAAACTTCTCCTTTAATATATTTTGTAGCCTCTTCTGCAATCTTTTCAGCATCTTCAATTGTGTCTGCAACTCCTACAACAGCAACAGCTCTTGAACCTGTCATATATATAGTTCCATCTTCTTCATTAACTGATGCATAATGTAATATTGCTCCTAACTTTTCAATTGATTCTTCATCTACTGTTATTGGTTCTCCTTTTACTGGATTGTCAGGATAACCCTTAGGAACAACATATTTACAAACAGTTGCTTTATTTTCAAATTCAACATCTACATTTTTGAGTTTTTTATTGACTATTGCATCACAAATTTCTAAGAAGTCGTTTTTTAATATTGCCAATATATTCATTGCCTCAGGATCTCCAAATCTTGCGTTGTATTCAATAATCTTAGGCCCATCCTTAGTTAGCATAAACTGTCCATATAAAATTCCTTTATAACCACCAACTTCTTCTTTTAATGCCTTAACAGTTTCTTCCATAATCTCTTTTGCCAATTTTACATCTTCCTCAGTCATGAATGGTAAATTATGATCTGGGCATGAGTAAGAACCCATACCTCCAGTTATACTACCTTTATCTCCCTCCAATGCATGTGGATGATCTTGAACAAATGGTGTGAATTTTATACTGTCAATATCAACAAATCCGTGCAATGTGAATTCAACGCCCTCTAATTTTTCTTCAATTAATACTCTTCCTCCTCCTAATCCAGTCTCAAAAATCTCTTTAGCATATTTTTTTGCTTCTTCATTGTCTTTTAATTGCTCTCCAACGACTTTAACTCCTTTTCCTCCAGTTAATCCAACTGGTTTAACAACTGCCTTTATTCCTTTTTCAGTAAGTTCATCTATAAAACTTTCTAACTCTTCTCCATACTCTTCAAAAGCTTTAAACATTAAAGAACCTTTTATATTATATTTTTTTAATAAATTTCTCATAAATTCTTTGTTTGTTTCTATTTGAGCCGCTACTTTTTTTGGGCCAACAGTTGGAATACCCATATCCTCTAATAGATCAACAACTCCTGCCTCTAATGGAGATTCTGGACCTACAACTGCTAAATCTGGCTTAACTTTTTCAGCAAATGATTTAACTTCATTTAAATCAGTTTCTTTTGCTAGTTTAATCTCTTCTGATAATCTTGCAATTCCCGGGTTTTTATTTTTCATTAAAGTGTATAATTTAACTTCATCATTCTTTTTTAAAGCATGAGCTATAGCACTCTCTCTTGCTCCTCCTCCTATTAACAGAACTTTAACCATCATTTTCACCCATATTTTTATTTTTAATTTATTATTCTATTATTATTTCTCTATATTCTTTTTTCTCTGTATCTAAAATTCCAATTGTGGCAATACCTGTTAAATATCCACAGCACTCCCCAGGATTTATAACTAAAACATTATTAACCTCCTTAAAAACTCTTTCGTGGGTATGTCCATAGATAACAACATCATACAAACCAGAGTTTATAGCCAAATCTAAGACAGATTTATGATGACCATGAGTTATAAAAAATTTTAACCCATCAATTTCAATTGATACGAAATCATCAATAATATTATCTTCATTAATCTCTTTTAACCATTCCTGTAATTTATATCTCTCTCCATCGTTATTTCCATATGTTGCTATTATATTGGCATCTAAATTTTCAAACTCCTTTATGACAAACAAACTAACAAAATCTCCACAGTGTATTACTGTCTCAACATTTTCCTTGTTAAATATCTCTATTGCCTTTCTTATGTTAGGTAGATAGTCGTGAGTATCACTCATTATTCCAATTTTCATTTTCTCCCCTTTTCTGATTTTTTAAATATTCGATAGCCTCTGCTACTAAATCAACAATATATTTAACATTCTTACTTTTAATTATTACACTATCTGATGTTGCTACTATTTCTTTATTTTTAAGATTATAGTCACAGTTTTTAACACAATGAACTTCTCCAACTATATTATAATCTTTCATTTTTTCTCTAATATTTTTTGCTAACATCCCACTTTTTGACACTTGGGCATCTAAATAAATTATTGGCTTTATATCATACTCTTTAAGAATTTTTAATAATAACGATATTGCTTTAACGGAGTATTCGTTTATCTTATATTTACCATAAACTTTTTCAAAGTCTCTATATATATTATCGTCACACAAAACAACTTTATTTCCTTTAATTAAAGCCTCTAAACCTATAAGAACATTAAATCCATCAATATATAGTGTTTTCCCTTTTATATCTGATAATCTTTTTAATTTACTTTTTGTTATTTTAATCTCCTCATCCGTGTGAGTAGTTCTAATAATTCTAATTCTATCTTCTTTACTCAACTTGTAATGATTAGCAACAAAATTTAATGCAACATCTTTTTTATATCCCCTATTTATTAAATATCTAAAATCTTCTTTAGCCTTCTCTAAACTCATTATTTCCCCTAATTGGACAGACTTCTTCACATTCTCTACAAAATATACAACTGTCAATATCTACCTTTATAACTAAAGAATTTACATACTCATCTGGCGTTAAAATTGCCTGTAAAGAACATCTATCAATGCATTTTAAACATAGTTTGCATTTTTCTGGATCAATTTCTTTATTTAATACATCTATTGCCTCACAATCACATAAACCACAACTGTTACATCTATCTTTTAAAATTACTGGTGTCTTTGGTTTTGGAATTTCTTTTTTAATTATTGGAATGGGACAAAATGATATGCATATTCCACATTTCATACATTTACTCTCATCTATTGTAAATCTATCTTTTATTATAGCGTTATTGGGACATATTTCTAAGCAAGTTCCACAAACAGAGCATATTGTCTCTCTAAAATCAAATATTTTTATAGCATTGGTCGGACATTTACTTACACAGAGTCCACAACCAATACACTCAACTAATTGAATTGGCTTAGTTTTGGAAGGCTTTGAAAATATATCCTTATTTTTATTCGATAAATAAATCATTTTGATAATATTTTTTATAATCCCTACTCCTTTTATAATCTTATAAAATTCTTCTTCCATATTACCCACATTTAAAACTTTTAAAATTTAATTAAAATATTAGAAATATTTAAATTTATCAATTAGTTCATCTAAAATAAAAAATGGCGCCCTGGCCGGGATTTGAACCCGAGTCACGGGAGTGACAGTCCCGTATGATAGGCCGGGCTACACCACCAGGGCATAATAATGCCAAGGATAACCTAACAAAGCATTCAATAATAATGAATAAAAAGAGGCCGGCGGCGTCGCCCCTTTCCCGCCAGGTGGCAGTACTCGGGGCATCGCTGGGGGGCTTAACTTCCGAGTTCGGTATGGGTTCGGGTGTATCCCCCGCTATGACCGCCGTACCAAATGAAATGGCGGGCCCGAAGGGATTTGAACCCTCGACCACCTGGTTAAAAGCCAGGCGCTCTGCCAGACTGAGCTACGGGCCCTCTTTAACCTTTAACTTATGTGTGTTCCAAACATATTGTATTTCTCCTATATATACTTTTTGGTCAAATCATACAAAGAAAGTTTTGAAGATGGTCCGGCGGGCCGGATTTGAACCAGCGACATGCGGATCTACAGTCCGCCGTTCTACCAGGCTGAACTACCGCCGGACATAAAGTGGTGGGATTGTCCTGATCCAAACGCAACTTTGAAAGTAAATTACTGATATTTAGTGGTGGGCCTGCCCAGATTTGAACTGGGGTCTCAGGATCCCAAATCCCAAAGGATAGACCAAGCTACCCCACAGGCCCACTAACAGAAAATGGAGCCCCGGGGGGGATTTGAACCCCCGACCACCTGATTACAAGTCAGGCGCTCTACCAGGCTGAGCCACCGAGGCTCATTTGCAGTATTAGTTAAATTACAGAAGTTATATATAAATTTTTCGGTAATTAGTATATTTAATTATTTATTATCTTTGATAAGATTTTTTATAATATTTTAACTACTAACACTCCTATGATTCCTCCTACAATTGTAGCAATTAAATTCACATGTTCATTGTTTAAAATACCCCTTCTTTCAAATAATGCTCCAACGATGCTATCTGCTAAATTACCAGAAATACCTCCAATAACACTACATATTATAATATTAGAATTTTTAAAACATAGATATCCTATAACTCCTATTATAAAAGCTCCTAATAGCCCAGCAACTAATCCAAATATTGTTATAGCTCCATCAGTTCCTTTTTCTACGACTTCAAATGTTGTTATTAATCTTGGATTCTCATCAGATAATACTCCCAACTCTGAAGAAAAAGTGTCTGAAGTTGCTGCGGCAATTGAAGATACATAACCAAACAATGCCCATTTAAAACCCAGAACTGTTAAAATTGCAAATATTAATGGAATTAAACCATTAGCTAAAACATTTTTTAAACTTCTACTACTTTCATATATGTTTTTATTTTTCTTTTTTTCTTTACCTATTTTACTAACAATAACTCCCAATATAAAAAAAGATAGTAACAAAATTAAATATTCAAATCCACAAAAATATAATAATATGAAACCCATAAGGGAAGAACAAATAATTCCCTTATCATCCAAACACTTACTTTTTTTAATGAGTAATGCTAATATAATTATAACAATTATAGAAACTATCAATTTAAGCATAATCTCATCGTCTATAATTTTAATCATTAAAGCCCTGGCCGGGATTTGAACCCGGGTCAGGGGATCCGAAGTCCCCTGTGATATCCTCTACACCACCAGGGCTCATATATATATGAAATAAGAACTAATAAAATAAATCGCTATAAGAATAAAATTTTTTTAATTATTGTAAAAATATAAAAATAAGGTCTCAATTAGTTGAAAAATAAAAATATCAAAAATAAAGAAATTACTGCTTTAATGCCAACTTAATGTCTTCGACTTTAACGGTTTTTCTTTTAGCGTGCTTAGCTAATTCAACTGCCTCTCTTGCTATTTCTAATGCAATCTCTTCAACAGCCTCAGCCAAGTATTCTGCGGCTGCTCTACTCACTCTCTCTGCTCCTGCCTTCTTCAATATTCTTTCAAATGGTGCTACTGGTAACTCTCCCATTATCCCACCTCTCAATAGATTTTCAATTAAATAGTGATATAAAATCCTTTATTTAAACTTTTCGGTTAATTTTATTTTTACTTAACTTTGAAAATTTCTAAGATACTAAAAACAATTATTATCTACAAATATTACCATGATAGTGATATGTATGATAATTACCATAGCTTCTGGAAAAGGAGGAGTAGGAAAAACAACAACTTCTGCATCGTTGGCTGTAGGTCTTGCAAAATTAGGAAAAAAAGTTTTAGCTGTTGATGGAGATATATCAATGGCTAATTTGGGAATATTATTTAATATGGAAAAGAAAAAACCCTCATTACACGAAGTTTTAAGTGGAGAGGCAGATATAAAAGAGGCTATTTATAAACATAGAACAGGAGTTTATGTTTTACCAACAAGTTTATCCTTAGAAGGTTATAAGAAGTCAGATATTGACCTACTTCCAGATGTTATAAATGATATAGAGGATGAGTTTGAATATATAATTATAGATGCTCCTGCTGGATTAAATAGAGAGATGGCTACTCATCTTGCTGTTGCAGACAAACTATTACTTGTTGTTACTCCTGAAATGTTTTCAATTATTGACGCTGTTAGATTAAAAGAGAGTGCTGAAATGGCTGGAACTCCTTTAATGGGAATAGTGTTAAATAGAGTTGGTAGAGATTTTGGAGAGATAAGAAAGAACGAAATTGAGATGTTAATAAAAGGAAAAGTTTTAGTTGAAGTTCCTGAGGATGAAAATGTTAGAGCGGGAACATTGAAAAATATGAGCGTTATAGAGTATAGACCAAACTCTCCTGCATCTTTAGCATATATGAAATTAGCATCAATATTAGCAGGGGTTCCAATAGATTTTGATATAAAAATTAAAAAGAAAGAGAGTTTTATTGACAAAATTAAAAAGTTATTTTGGAGATGATTTTATTTTTATTATTCTATAGGGAATCTTAATAACCCTGCTATTCCTCCTAATGCTTTTAACTGTTTTCCAGCATCGTGTTCAGAGGAGACAATAACTACCTTCCCTCCCAACTCTTCAGTAGTATCAATTATTTTTTCAATTTCATGATTTCTTATTAAACTATCTGAAACTAACAATGTGTCTATGGCTGAGTATTCTAATGCCTTTTTAACCTCATCAATTCCATAAACTGCCAATCCTTTTTTAGAAATTTCCTCTAAAAGTTTCTCTATTAATTGTGTTTCCTTTGCTACTCTTGATTGTGCATATATTTTATTAATCAGCCCTCTTTTAATAACCTCATTCATCCCTGCTCTTGAAGTTGTAGATATAGTTTCCACTAAAATCTTACTTTTAAGTTCTGGATACTGAGTAGAGATAAAATTATAAAATGTATTCTTTGCAAATCCTGGACCAGCAACTAAGATGTTATCGACATCATACTCCTCTAAAACCTTTGCAATTTCGTGATAGTATTCTTTTTTTAGTTCTTCGTTAATTTTATAATCCAACCTTTTAGATGTATGTGACTTTATTGAGCAAATTTCTTTTATAGTGTAATCTCTAACTTCGAAAATGTCTGCCTCTTCATCATCCATAACTACTACTAAAATCTTAGGTTTCTTAGAAGACTCTATCGCCTCTTTTATTCTATCAATTTGCCATTTTTTCCAATTTTTTTCAATTGATAGTTCGTCAAATGGCTTAATTTCAAATGTGTGATGACTTCCAAGAGGAACATCATCTGGACCATGAATTATTGAACCTAAGATTCTCAATCTATTTAAATTTTCGTCAAATTCTACATTTTTTACTTCAAGACCTAAGAACATTTTTCTTTTAACTCCTCTATCTGCTCTGATAACATCTCCTTTATCTTGCACTCTTCTCTCAGTAACTGCAAATACTTTATCTCCTTCTTCAATAATGTTATATAAAACCCACAAATCATCTAAATTTTCAGGCATAAGTTTAATAATATTTTTTTGTGGAATCTCTTCAACAATCTTCATTTAATCCCCTCTATTATCTACTAATTTCTACATCTCCATTTTCAAGGATGTATATTTTAAATTTCTTTGTGGTTATTCTATTCTTAATAAAATCAGAAGCTTTTTCTTTTATAAGGTCAATTAACTCCAAGGTGTTGTATTTTACTTTTATATTTTCTTCATCAGCTTTTTTAAATACAATTTTTGGAATCTCCAAGACATCGATACCCTCATCAATTTCAATAGATACTGGGGCAATAATCATATTGTAAATTTTTATTGTGTTATATGCCTTCTTTATATTTTCTTTTGCTCTCTTTTCTATCATACTAATATTTGCTCTACTTGTTCCCAATAATTTTGCTATCTCTTCTTGTGTTAAACCCTTTTTTCTTAATTTTAAAACTTTAATTTGTGTTTCTGTTAGAAAGGATTCCATATTAACACCATGCAAAATCAAACTATTACAAAAATTATTATAAAATAGAATTTATTTAAATTTTATTTGGTGATAAGTATGAACTTAGAGGAAGAGAAAAGGAAAGTTATTGAAAAGTTAATTAGGGAGGGGTATATAAAGAGTAAGAGAGTGATAGATGCATTACTAAAAGTTCCAAGAGAGGAATTTCTTCCCGAACATTTAAAAAAATATGCCTATGTTGATACTCCCTTAGAAATTGGTTATGGTCAAACGATTTCAGCCATTCATATGGTAGGCATGATGAGTGAGTTATTAGATTTAAAGCCAGGAATGAAAGTTTTAGAGGTAGGAACTGGATGTGGTTATCACGCGGCTGTTACTGCTGAAATCGTTGGTAAAGATGGTTTAGTAGTTAGTATAGAAAGAATTCCAGAACTGGCTGAAAGGGCTGAAAGAACTTTAAGAAAATTGGGATATGACAATGTTATTGTGATTGTAGGAGATGGAACTTTGGGTTATGAGCCACTGGCTCCTTATGATAGAATATATGTAACTGCTGCTGGTCCTAAAATTCCAGAGCCGTTAATAAAACAGTTGAAGGATGGAGGAAAATTATTAATGCCAGTAGGTAGATATTTACAAAAATTGATTTTAGCAGAAAAGAGAGGAGATCAAGTTATAATAAAAGATTGTGGTCCAGTAGCATTCGTTCCTTTAATTGGGAAAGAAGGTTTTCAATAAATCAATAAAATAGTTAGTTTTATTTAATCCTTTAATTATTTTAGTTCTATGTGGTGAAATTATGCTATGGAAAGATGTTTGTGAAATATTTGACAAAATTGAAAAAACCACTAAAAGATTGGAAAAAAGAGATTTATTTATAAAATTAATTGATATGGTTAAAGAAAAAGGAACGCCAGAAGATTTAAAAAAGATTTGTTACATGGCAATAGGTAGAGTTTATCCAGAATATGATGAAAGAGAATTAGGAATTGGAGAAAAACTTTTAATTAATGCGGTAACATCAATAGGAATTAAAAAAGATGAATTATTGGAGAAAATTAAAGAAACTGGGGATATTGGTTTAGCTATTGAAAAGTTAAAGTCGAAAATTAAGCAGTCCTATTTATTTTTTCAGCCTTTAACTGTAGATGAAGTTTATAATACATTAAAGAGAGTTGGAGAGATTGAAGGAGAAGGTTCAGTAAAGAAAAAGTTGAGATTAATAAGTAGTTTATTTTTAAGAGCGTCACCAATTGAGTGTAGATATTTAGCGAGGTTAATATTGGAGGATATGAGAATAGGGATGAATGTTCCTACTATATTGGAGGCACTTTCAGTTTATTTCAATGTGCCTAAGGAAAAATTGGAAAAATTATATGCTATAACCAATGACATTGGGCTTTTAGCTGAGAAATTATTAAGAGGAGATTTAGATGATGAAGAATTAAAATTAAAACTATTTAGACCAATAAAACCTATGCTGGCACAAATTGCTCCATCAATTGAAGAGGCTTTATTAGAAATGGGTAGGGCACAATTTGAGACAAAGTATGATGGAGCAAGAGTTCAAATACACAAAGATAAAGATAAAGTTAAAATTTACAGTAGGAGATTGGAAGATGTTACAAACGCTCTCCCTGAGATTGTAGAGGCTGTTAAAAAAATTAATGTAGATCAGTTAATTGTTGAAGGAGAATGTGTAGCAATTGATAAAAATACTGGAAAGCCAAGGCCATTTCAAGATATTCTTAGGAGGTTTAGAAGAAAGTATGACATTGGAAAGATAATGAAGGAAATTAATTTGAGAGTTTATTTATTTGACATACTTTATAAAAATGGAGAATCATTTATTGATGAAGAGTTTGAAAAAAGAAGAAAAGTTTTAGAGGAAATTGTTGGTTATGAAAATGATTGGAGAACTGAAAGAGAAAGAATAGAAAAAGAACTGAGATCAGATAAAATTATTGATATATCTTATAAGTTAGTTACTAACGATCCAGATGAGGCAAAAGAGTTTTACAATTGGAGTTTGTCTATTGGGCATGAGGGAGTTATGATTAAAAATCTAAAAGCCCCATATACTCCGGGGAGTAGAGTTAGAACTATGTATAAATTTAAACCAACTCTTGAAAATTTAGATGTTGTTATTACAAAGGCTAAAAGGGGAATGGGTAAGAGAAAAGATTGGTATAGTTCTTTTGAAATTTGTGTTAGGGATGAGGAGGGTAATTTATATCCAATCGGACATGTAGGAACTGGATTGACTGAAAGTGATTTAGAAATGTTAAAAGAGGAGATTGATAAAATAATTATTAGAGATTTAGGGGAAGAGGTAGAAGTTGAGCCAAAAATTGTTATTGAAGTTGCTTATGAAGAAATACAAAAATCTGATAAATATCCCTGTGGATATGCTTTAAGATTTCCAAGAGTTGTAAGATTTAGATTTGATAAAGGTAAGGATGATATAAACACAGTAGAGGATGTAGAAAGAATTTACGAAATTCAAAGAGGTAGAAAACAGAATAATAAGTAAGTAAATTAAACAATAATTAACTTTTATAAGAAAGGTGTAGGAGTATGGAGATATTTAATAATACTCCAACTCATATAGTTATTTTTATTGCTATTACATTGTTAGGAATTGTTGCAGGAAAAATTGTAGATAAATTTATAAAAAATTATATAAAAAAAATTGTATCTAAAACAAAAACAAAACTTGATGATATTTTTTTAGACGCCATAGATATACCAACAGTTGTAATTATAGTGGTTATATTCTTTTATTTTGGATTGAACTTTTTAGTATTACCTGATTACATTCATAAAATCATAGAAAGTGCTATAAAAGTTGTTGTTATTTTTTCAATAACATACTTTGCTGTTAAGTTTGTTGATGGGATTTTCGAACATTATGTATCACCATTAGTTGAAAAAACTAAAACAAAACTTGATGATCACATATTTAAACCGTTAAAAAAATTTACAAAAATATTAATAATAGTTCTTGGAATATTAACTGCTTTAAGTTCTGTTGGATATGATGTAACTGCTATATTGGCTGGTTTAGGTATTGGAGGTTTAGCAGTAGCACTGGCAATGCAAGATACAATAAAAAACTTTATTGCAGGTGTTTTAATATTAATTGATAAGCCATTTAGTTTTGGACACTGGGTTAAAGTTGGCGATGTTGAAGGAATCGTTGAAGAAATTGGTATGAGAAGTACAAGAATAAGGACATTTGATTATACATTAATAACAGTCCCTAATTCTAATTTGTTGGAATCCTCTATTGAAAATTTAACAGTTAGGGATAGAAGAAGAGTTTTAATGACTATTGGTTTAACTTACAATACACCAGTTGAGAAAATTAAAAAAGGTAAAGAAATAATAACAAATATTGTTGAAAATCATCCTGCCACTCTACCCCCCTATAGAGTTCATTTTACAGAATATGGTGATTGGAGTTTAAATTTAAGAGTAGAATATTTTGTAAGAAATATTAGTTTTGATTATTATTTAAATGCTGTTGATGAGATTAATTTAAAAATAAAAGAGGAGTTTGAGAAAGAAGGAATAGAGATGGCATTCCCAACATATACAGTATATTTAGAGAAAGATAATGAAAAAGATAATTAAATATTTATTTAAGATTTTTTACATTTTTTAGTTCTTCTCTAAGTTTCAAATTTTCTATAAATGTAACTATATCTCCATGAGTTTTTTCTAAGATTCCTCTACATATATCTTGCTTTCTTCTTAAATTATCTACAACATAGTAGTAATCAAAGTTCATTAAAAAATCGTATAATGTTTCCATAAATTTAAAGTATCTCTCAACTTCTGATAGATCATCATTTTTCATAGATTCTAAAACTTCTCTCCTTAATTCCCCAATCACATCAGATAATCCCAAAATATAATTTTCCTCCTTTATAAAATCAAGGTCTTTGAACTTAGGAATTTCGTTCTTAAATTTTATCATATACAATGCCAATGCCTCTACGAACTCCTGCTGAGGAGTTGATAAATATCCAATGAACTCTGGAAATGTAGCCATACTATTCAATTTTTTAATTTTTTCTTCAATTTCTTTTAATTTATCTTCAAAATTTTCTTCTTTATCTGATTTGTGAATTTTTCTAATTAACATTGAACAATCTCTTACTATTTCCCTTGATAATTTTAAAATTTCTTCTCTAACGCTGTCTTTATTTGCAAGGTAGTTTATTAAGTATTCCAACTCTTCCATGTTTCTCACCAAAAATTTTATATACTCTTTTGTTAGTATTTGTTTATACACTTCTTTTCTTTTATTATGTTTATTAATATTAATGCAAACCTGAAAAGCCATAATAGGCAATGACAGGTTTGCACGATTGTAGGCTTAAATTTAATATAGTATAAATATAAAAACATAAAAACACAATTATTAAGATTTTTTAATTTATAGTAATAAATATTTCGGAGGTTAGATTATGGGATTAAATGTAAATAGACCAAGAAGAGGTTCCTTAGCATTCAGTCCAAGAAAAAGAGCAAAAAGACCTGTGCCAAGAATTAGAAGTTGGCCAGAAGAAGATACTGTAAGATTGCAAGCATTTCCTGTATATAAAGCAGGAATGAGCCATGCATTTATTAAAGAAGATAATCCAAAAAGTCCTAATGCTGGGCAGGAAATATTTACTCCAATCACAATATTAGAGGCTCCGCCAATTAATGTATTTGGAATAAGAGTTTATGGAAGAAATGAAAGAAACTATTTAACAACATTAACAGAAGTTTGGGCAGATAATTTAGATAAAGAATTAGAAAGAAAAATCAAATTACCAAAGAAAGAAGATAAAAAAACAGTAGAAGATTTAGAATCATTAAAAGATAAAATAGAGGAAGTTAGAGTTTTAGTTCATACAAATCCAAAATTAACAACCTTACCAAAGAAAAAGCCAGAAATTTTAGAAATTAGAATTGGAGGAAAAAATATAGATGAAAGATTAAACTACGCTAAGGAGATTTTAGGTAAGCAATTAAATATTACAGATGTCTTCCAAGAAGGAGAATTAGTTGATACAATTGGAGTTACAAAAGGTAAAGGATTCCAAGGACCTGTAAAAAGATGGGGAGTTAAAATACAATTTGGAAAGCACGCAAGAAAAGGAGTAGGTAGGCACGTAGGTTCTGTAGGTCCATGGCAACCAAAAATGATAATGTGGACAGTTCCAATGGCTGGACAAATGGGTTATCATCAAAGAACAGAATACAATAAAAGAATATTAAAAATTGGAGATAATGGAGAGGAAATTACTCCAAAAGGAGGATTCTTACACTATGGTGTTATTAGAAACAAATATGTTGTATTAAAAGGTTCAGTTCAAGGACCAGCAAAGAGGTTAATTGTGTTAAGAAGAGCTATAAGACCACAAGAACCATTAATTAAGGTTCCAGAAATTACATACATAAGTACTACATCAAAACAAGGGAAATAATCAGGGAAATTAAAATAAACTAATTTAAAATTAAAAATTTTAAACGATAAATATGAGTAAATAGATGATAAAGGTGAATAAAGATGAAAGCAGTGGTTTATAATTTAAATGGTGAAACAGTCAAGGAAATTGAATTGCCATCAGTATTTGAAGAAGAATATAGACCTGATCTAATTAGAAGAGCATTTTTATCTGCATTTACTGCAAGATTGCAACCAAAAGGTTCAGATCCTATGGCTGGTAAGAGAACTTCTGCAAAGTGTATAGGTAAAGGGCATGGCATGGCAAGAGTTATAAGAACCCCACAAGGATGGGCGGCATTTGTTCCACAGGCTGTTGGAGGTAGAAGAGCACATCCACCAAAAGTTGAAAAAATATTGTGGGAGAGAGTAAATAAAAAAGAAAGAATTAAGGCTATAAAAAGTGCTATTGCCGCAACAGCAAATCCAGAATTGGTTAGAGAAAGAGGACATATATTTGAAAATGAAAATTTACCAATAATCGTTGAAAATTCATTTGAAGATTTGCAGAAAACAAAAGAAGTTTTTAAAGTTTTTGAAAAATTGGGAATAAGTAGTGATGTTATAAGGGCTAAGAATGGTATTAAGATTAGATCTGGAAGAGGAAAAATGAGAGGTAGAAGATATAAAAAGCCAAGAAGTGTTTTAGTCGTTGTTGGTAATAAATGTAATGCAATATTAGCATCAAGAAATCTACCTGGAGTTGATGTTATAACAGCCAAAGATTTAGGAATTATACACTTAGCTCCAGGGGGAGTTGCTGGAAGATTAACAGTATGGACTGAAAATGCTATAGAAAAATTAAAAGAGAGATTTAACAAATAAAAAATTTGAAACAAGGGGATGAATTATGGATGCTTTTGATGTAATAAAAATGCCGGTAGTTTCAGAAAAGGCTGTTAGATTAATTGAAACAGAAAACAAGTTAGTATTTTATGTAGATAGAAAGGCTACAAAAAGAGACATAAAAAGAGCAATGAAAGAATTGTTTGATGTTGAAGTAGAAAAGGTAAATACATTAATAACTCCTAAGGGAGAAAAAAAGGCATACATTAAGTTGAAAAAAGGATATGATGCTCGTAAAATAGCAGCAAGTTTAGGAATCTACTAATAAATTAAAAAACGGTGATGAATATGGGTAAAAGATTAGTATCCCAAAGAAGAGGTAGAGGTAGCCCAACATATACAAGTCCTTCACATAAAAGAAGGGGAGAAGCAAAATATAGAAAATTTGACGAATTAGAAAAAAAAGGAAAAGTTTTAGGTAAAATTGTTGATATTTTACATGATCCTGGAAGAAGTGCCCCAGTAGCAAAAGTAGAATATGAAACAGGGGAGGAAGGGTTATTAATAGTTCCAGAGGGAATGAAAGTTGGAGACATAATAGAATGTGGAGTTACCGCTGATATAAAACCAGGAAATGTTTTACCATTAGGATCAATTCCAGAGGGTATCCCAGTATTTAACATAGAAACAATCCCAGGAGATGGTGGAAAATTAGTTAGAGCAGGAGGATGTTATGCTCATATCTTAACACATGACGATGATAGAACATATGTTAAATTACCATCTGGACATATTAAGGCTTTACATTCAATGTGTAGAGCTACAATAGGAGTAGTCGCTGGTGGAGGTAGAAAAGAGAAACCATTTGTTAAGGCAGGTAAGAAATATTATGCTATGAAGGCTAAGGCTATTAAATGGCCAAGAGTTAGAGGAGTAGCAATGAACGCAGTCGATCACCCATTCGGTGGTGGAAGACACCAACACACTGGAAAACCAACAACAGTTTCAAGAAGAATGCCCCCAGGAAGAAAAGTTGGACACATTGCAGCAAGAAGAACTGGAGTCAGGAAGTAATTTTCTCTAAATTTTTTCTACCTACCTTCATAAATTATACAATAAAAATAAAATAACTAATGGTGAATTATTATGGCTTCTAAAAGAAGAAGAATAAGAAAGAAAAAACAGGTAATTTCTAAGAGAGTTGAATTTAGATATAGAGGATACACATTAGAAGAACTACAACAAATGCCTTTGAGAGAGTTTGCTAAATTATTACCTGCAAGGCAGAGAAGAACATTGTTAAGAGGATTAACTCCACAACAGAAAAAATTGGCTATGAAAATTAAAAGAGCAAGAAGATTATTAAACAAAGGTAAAGAACCAAGAATTATTAGAACTCATTGTAGAGATTTCGTTATAACTCCAGATATGGTTGGATTAACATTTGGTGTCTATAATGGAAAAGAGTTTGTTGAAGTTAAAGTGACTCCTGAAATGATAGGTCATTACTTAGGAGAGTTCTCATTAACAAGAAAACCTGTTCAGCACGGAGCTCCTGGTATGGGTGCTACAAGAAGTTCAATGTTCGTTCCAATCAAATAAAATCCTTTATTTTTCTTTTTTTATTTTGATTAATAAGATTCATTAATTTAAATTTATAAATATAGATTTTAAAATAAAAAATAATTTAAGTAGTGTATTCAGCATTTATTCTAACATACTCATAACTTAAATCACATCCATAACAAACATTATCAAAGTTTCCCATTTTTAAATCAACTATTATTTTGATTTCATCACTTTTCATAATTTCTTCTGCTTTTTTTAACTCATCAGTTCCTTCATCTGCTAATGGAGTTCCATCTTTGACTAAATAAACCTCCTCCTTATTATTACCAATTATAATATCAACAATACTTGGATCAAAATCAGCCCCACTATAACCAACTGCCGCTAATATTCTTCCCCAGTTAGGATCTTCTCCAAATATTGCAGTTTTTACTAATAAAGAATTAACTATTGCCTTTGATGCTTTAATTGCATCCTCTTTACTTTTTGCTCCTTTAACTATTACCTCTACAAATTTAGTTGCACCTTCTCCATCTTTGACTATCATTTTGGAAAGTTCTCTACAAACATAAAGTAAAGATTTTTCAAACTCTTCCTTACATTCCTCATAATTAACTCCACTTCTACCATTTGCTAAAATAAAGACAGTATCATTTGTTGAAGTATCTCCATCGACAGATATATTATTGAAAGTTTTATCCACAACTCTCTTTAAAATTTTAGTTAAGTTTTCTTTGTCAATAATTATGTCAGTAGTTATAAAACAGAGCATAGTAGCCATATTGGGATGTATCATCCCCGCCCCCTTAGCAATTCCCCCAATTCTAACTTTTTTTCCATTTACTTCAAACTCAACTGCAATCTCTTTTGGTTTTGTATCAGTTGTCATTATAGCCTTAGCGGCATTTATTGAACTACTTTCTTTTTGCATTAATTCATAAACTTTTTTTATTCTATTTTTTATAATTTCCATATTCATTTTTCTTCCAATTACCCCAGTTGAAGCCACTAAAATTTCCTCTTCTTTAATATTAAAAAGTTCAGCAACTATTTTTTGCATTTCTTTCGCATCTTCTAAACCATTTTTTGTATAACAGTTGGCATTTCCACTGTTTGCAACTATCGCCCTAAACTTATCTCTATTTTTTATGAGATTTTTTGATAAAACAACTGGATGTGCAACAACTTTATTTTTTGTAAAAACTCCTGTTCCAATTGCTTCATTTTCAGAGATTATTATTGCCACTCCATACTTTCCTTCCTTATAACCATTTGCTTTAAAACCTTTTGGAACTATAACACCACCATCAATAACTTTCACAACATTCACCTTATTTTATTTTAATTCAATTAATGCTATCTTCTCCAAAACTCTCTCAATAGTATTTCCAAAACCTTTTATGTTAAAAACTTTCCTAATTAGTTTTTCTTTTTCTTCATTAAGTTCTAAAACTGAATCATCAACTTCTCCACCTATTAGTTTATGAATCTTTTTAAATGTATTCTCATTTTTACATATTAAGCAAACATTTCCATCTTTTGCTCCTATAATCTTTATAGCCTCCTGTATCTGCCTTTGTCCCGATGCTCTAACTAAAATTTCAATCCAAAAATTTTTAGCAATTGGTTTTTTTGTCTTAGCCTGATTTATTGCATGTAATATATGTTTTTTTGTCGCTATTAAATCAGCATTTAAAATTTGAAATTCTAATCCTAAATTAAAAATGTCTTTATTTATTTTTGCACCCCTTATACCCTTAATTATCATAACTATCCCTAAATTTAATATACTTTTTTCAATTTAACTGAGTTTTCGTCTTCCTCATCAACAATCTTAATATCATCTAATGATTTTAAATTCATCATTTCAGCAGTCTTCTCAATACCAAGTTTTTTATCCGTATCTAAGTATATAACATAAGCATCTATCTTTGGTATTCCCATTTTATATGCCGCAACTGCCCTATGATGTCCATCTATTAATATATAATGGTTGTCATTTTTTTTCTTTATTACTATAATAGGTTCAGCCAATCCTTTTTTTAATTCATACTTTCTTCCGACTAATTCATCAGCTTGTATTTTATTTTGGGTAGGTTTTAATTTACTAACTTCCACTTCTTTCTTTTCGACTTTTAAGTTGTATCCTAAACTTTGGTAAGTTTTAATTATATTTTCTAATTTTTTAGGAGTAGTTTTTTCTATTTGAGATCTAATAACATCCATATTTGATATTAACCCAACTAAATTATTCTCATTATCTACAACTGGTAATTTTGAAAACCCTGTTCTAAACATTATTCTGCCAACATCCATTATATTAGCGTCAGGAGTTGTAACTACCATATCCTTTCTTTTAGTCATTACATTTTCCACTTTTTCATTATCATCCTTGCCAATAATATCATTAACTGAAACTATTCCTATTAATTTTCCATTCTCTACAACAGGAAATGAGTTATGACCAGTCTCTTTTATCAATTTAATAACATCCTTAACCGTGTTATCTTTAGAGACAGTTATGACATTTTTTGTCATATACTCAGAAACTTTAACTTTCATATTATTTCCCTCATTAATACTTAATGTCTATACTATTAATTTTTAATTATATAAATAAAAGTTTATTTTAATTAAATAATTAAAATATTTCTATATACATTATTTTTAAATCTACAAACCGAAAATAATATATAAGAATAATTGCCATTAATAATCATAGCATAATAAGATAAGTGTAAAGATCAAAACAATTTTAGAGCGGAGGTAGCCTAGCCCGGCCAAGGCGTGGGACTGGAGATCCCATGGGGCTTTGCCCCGCGGGGGTTCAAATCCCCCCCTCCGCGCCACTTATTTTTTATTTTTTGTTTTTTATTTTTATATTAAAACACGAATTATGGAGGTGCAACCTTGACTGAAAATATGCAAAATTCTGAATTTAAATACTTAATTAGAGTTTCAAGAACAGATTTAGATGGTAATAAGAAGTTAATAATGGCTCTCCAAGACACCTATGGTGTTGGAGAGGCAATGGCAAGAGCTGTTATAAGAGTAGCTAAATTAGACCCTAACAAGTTGGCAGGTTACTTAACTGAAGAAGAAGTTAAAAAAATTGAGGAAATATTGGCTGATCCCGCTAAATATGGAATTCCATCATGGATGTTTAATAGAAGAAAAGATTATGTTACTGGAAAAGATAAACACGTTATTGAAAGTGACTTAATGATTGTAAAACAAGAAGATATAAACAGATTGAAAAGAATTAGATGTTATAGAGGAATTAGGCACGAACTTGGATTACCATGTAGAGGACAGAGAACAAAAAGTACATTTAGAAGAGGACCTACTGTTGGAGTTTCAAGAAGAAAGAAATAAACTAATAAGTTTATAAAACAAACATAAATTTAAAAATTTAACAAAGGTGATTAAATGGGAGATCCAAGAAGAAGATTTAAAAAGACTTATGAAACACCTAACCATCCATGGATTAAAGAAAGAATTGAAAGAGAAAAAGAATTATGTAGAAAATATGGGTTAAGAAGGAAAAGAGAAGTTTGGAAAGCTGAAACAATTTTAAGAAAGTATAGAAGACAGGCAAGAAGATTAATTAGCGATAGAACAGAACAAGGAGTTAAAGAGGCAGTTCAGTTATTTAATGTATTAAAAAGATATGGTATTTTAAAAATTGAAAATCCTACTCTTGATGATGTCTTATCCTTAACTGTTGAAGATATATTAGAGAGAAGATTACAAACACTTGTATTTAGAAAAGGATTGGCAAGAACACCTAAACAAGCAAGGCAGTTAATAGTTCATGGTCACATAGCTGTAAATGGTAGAGTAGTAACTGCTCCAAGTTATATGGTATCAGTTGAAGAAGAAGACAAAATTACCTATGCAAAAAACTCTCCATTTAATTATGAGGATCATCCAGAAAGAGCAAAAATTATAGGTTTAGAAGAAACACAGCCTGAATAAATTAATAATAAGGTGAAATACCATGACTGAACAAAAAAAAGAAAAATGGGGGATTGTTCATATATACTCATCTTATAATAACACAATAATTCACGCGACAGATATTACTGGAGCGGAAACTATTGCAAGAATCTCAGGAGGAATGGTTACAAGAAATCAGAGAGATGAAGGTTCTCCTTATGCAGCAATGCAGGCGGCTTTTAAGTTGGCTGAAGTATTAAAAGAGAGAGGTATTTACAACATACATATAAAAGTTAGAGCGCCAGGAGGTAGTGGTCAGAAAAATCCTGGACCTGGAGCTCAAGCGGCAATTAGAGCATTAGCAAGATCTGGATTAAGAATAGGTAGAATTGAGGATGTTACACCAATACCACACGATGGTACAACTCCTAAGAAGAGGTTTAAAAAATAAAGGTGGTAACCTTTGATTACAATTAAAGAGAAGAAAAAAACAAGAATTGGTGAAAATTTTATTTTTTCTTTAAAAGCACCAATATCTTTTTCTAATGCTATTAGAAGAATAATGATTTCTGAAGTTCCAACCTATGCTATTGAAGATGTTTATATATATGAGAATTCTTCATCAATGGATGATGAAATTTTAGCGCATAGATTGGGATTAGTTCCAATTAAGGGAAAACCATTATTAGAAAATGAAGTTATAAAATTCACCTTAGAAAAAGAAGGACCATGTGTAGTTTATTCATCAGATTTGAAATCTGATAATGGAGAAGTAGCATTTAAAAATATTCCAATTGTAAAATTAGGTAAAGGGCAAAAAATACAGATTGAATGTGATGCAGTTCCAGGTATTGGTAAAATACATGCAAAATGGCAGCCATGCAATGCTGTTTATAAACAACTTAGTGAAGATGAGGTAGAATTTCTAGTAGAAACATTTGGACAAATGGAGGCTGAAGAAATATTAGAGGAGGCCGTTAAAATATTAAAAAATAAGGCAGAAAGTTTTTTAAAACAACTGGAACAAATTGAGAAATAAATATTATTAAATTTTTTAAAACCTTAAAAAGGTTTAAAACACGGTGAGAATTATGAAAAAGATTAGAGCAACAAATCCAAGATTGGTTAAGTTAATTGAGACTTTAAAATATGAAAGTTATAAAAATCAGGCAAAGATTTGGAAGGATATAGCAAGAAGATTAGCAAAGCCCAGAAGAAGAAGGGCTGAAGTAAATTTAAGTAAAATAAATAGATATACAAAGGAAGGAGACATAGTTTTAGTTCCAGGTAAGGTTTTAGGAGCAGGTAAATTGGATCATAAGGTAATAGTTGCGGCATTTGCATTTTCAGAAACAGCTAAAAAGTTAATTGAAGAATCAGGAGGAGAGGCTATAACTATTGAAGAATTAATAAAAAGAAATCCAAAAGGTTCAAATGTTAGAATTATGGCATAAAACACGTTGGTGATAATAATGACAGTAATAGATGCTGAAGGAGCGATATTGGGGAGATTATCTTCGGAAGTGGCAAAGAGAGTATTAAGAGGAGAAGAAATAGTTATAGTAAATGCTGAAAAGGTAATTATAACTGGTAATAAAGATTGGATTATAAAAAAATATCAAGAAGAGAGAGAAAAGAAAAACGTTGCTAATCCAAGAAGATTTGGTCCAAAGTTTCCAAGAAGACCTGATGATATATTGAGGAGAACAGTAAGAAAAATGCTTCCATACAAAAAATCAAAAGGTAGGGAGGCATTTAAGAGAGTTAAGGTTTATGTTGGCAATCCTAAAAATTTACAAGTTGATGAAAAAATATCTCATCCATTAAACACTACAAAGTATATTACATTAGGTGAGTTAAGCAAACACTTAGGAGCGAAATTCTGAGGTGATTAAATGGAAGAACATAATAAAAAAATAGTTTTAACAGTTGGTAAAAGAAAAAGGGCAATTGCAAGGGCTGTAGCAAGACCTGGAAAAGGTAGAATAAGAATTAATAAAATACCAATTGAATTAATAGAGCCAAAGTATAAAAGAATGAAATTAATGGAACCAATTTTATTGGCTGGAGAGGAAATCATTAGCCAAATAGATATAGATGTTACCGTAAATGGCGGAGGAGTTATGGGACAAATGGATGCCGCAAGAACTGCTATTGGTAAGGCAATAGTTGAATTTACTGGTAGTAAAGAGTTAAGAGATAAATTCTTAGCATACGACAGAACATTGTTAGTTAGTGATGCAAGAAGAACCGAGCCACACAAACCAAGTAGATCTACAAAAGGTCCAAGAGCAAAGAGACAAAAATCTTACAGATAAATTCTTTATTTTATGTTATAATTTTCTTTTTATAAAAGGTGATGATTATGATGTTTCCAATTAGATGCTTTTCTTGTGGTAATGTTATTGCCGAAGTTTTTGAAGAGTATAAAAGAAGAATATTAAATGGAGAGAATCCAAAAGATGTATTAGATGATTTAGGTATTAAAAAATACTGTTGTAGAAGAATGTTTATATCATATAGAATTAGTGAAGATGGAAAAGAGATTATAGATGAAATTATTGCTCAAGATGAAAAATACTTATAAAAAATTATTTTTAGAAATTTTACATTCTTATGGGGCTGTGGGGTAGCCTGGTTATCCTGTGCGCTTGGGGGGCGTGCGACCCGGGTTCAAGTCCCGGCGGCCCCACCATTTTTATATATTTAGTTTTAGAGGTGAGATGTTGAAATTAACAAAATTTGAAATTGCAAGAATTTTAGGGGCAAGAAGTTTGCAGTTGTCAAATGGAGCATATATAACAATTAAAACAAATTTAGATAGTTCATTAAAAATAGCATATGAGGAGATTAAACAAGGAAAAGTCCCATTAAGACCTATAAGACCATAAAAGAATAATTTCTAATCTTTAATTGAGGTGGATATAATTGACAAACGTTATTATTGAAAAAATTAGTGCAAAAAAAGTCTTTAAAGGGGCTAAAATTAAAGTTATGATAACTACAATGACTAATATCTCAGTTGGTTATGATATTATTGATGTTGCTAATCCTGAGGAAGCTATAGCTGATGTTGAAAATGTTATAGCTCCAGAACTTATTGGATATCCAGCAACTGACATTGATTTTATAGATTCATTAATTTGTGAAACTTCAGCATCTAACAATCCTAATGTTGCCATGGGAATATCTATAAGTATAGCAAGAGCAGCATCAAATAGTTTAGATATTCCTATGTTTAAATTTTTAGGAGGGGCTTTAACAACAGATTTACCCATAGTTGCATCTGGAATATTAGTTGATAAAAATGATAATGAATTAATTCCAATTGTTATGGCTGAATCTATAGAGGATATTGTTAATTTTTATATAACATTATCTAAAAAATTAATGAATGATTATTCAATTGTAAATATTAATGGAGCATACACTTGTAGTGATATATTCAACGAAATCCCAAAAATTAGGAAATTAATTGATGAGCTTAAAGAAGATGAAGATTTAGATGTTTTATTAGGACTTAGCACTAAAAAGGATATTGTTAAAGATAAGGAATTATCTCAAATTGACTACTTAGAAGTTGAAGAACCCATAGAGTTTGATGGGTTTTTATGCACAGATGTTATTTATGAAGAAAGTGACTTTGTAAAATTATACCCTTATGAAATGGGAACAATAACTGAGATGTATTATTATATAAACTACATTGTGGATAAAGGACTTTATCCAGTAATATTTGGAAATAATTCCTCATTAGCTCATATAGCAGTTAGTTTTAAAGTCCCTTTTTTGAGATCAAATCTTTCCTCAAATGTCCTTAATGAAGTTTGGAACATAGAAAGGACTATAATTAATCCAAATATAAGAAGATTTTAAAATTTATTTTTAAATTTTTCTTATTTTTCGATAACTATTTATAGATAGATAACTATTTATAGATAGAATATTACTATATCTTAACTATCCAATTAAAAATAATTAAGAATGAGGTGATAATAAATGGCAGTAACAATAAACTACGATTTATGTAAAGGTCCTGACTGTGCAGAGTGCGTAAATAATTGCCCAATGGAAGTTTTTGAAATTCAGGGAGATAAGGTAGTTGTTGCAAGAGAAGAAGATTGCACATACTGTGGAGTCTGTGAAGATGTTTGTCCTACTGGGGCAGTAAAAGTTGAACCAGAATAAAATAGATTATTTTTTATTCTTCCATTTCTTTTAAAGCATTAAATAGTTCTTCCCATGCTTCTAAACTTAATTTCGCATCTTCTTCACTTAAAACTTCTAATGCATAGCCAGTGTGAATTAAAATATAATCTCCTATTTTAACTTCTTTATCTAATAATGTTAATTTTGCTTTTTGTCTAACTCCTTTATATTCTGCTATTGCATATTTCTCTCCATCCTCTTCTATTATCTCTACAACTTTACAGGGAATAGCCAAACACATAATTCATCACCATAAAAATTTAAACTCTAATAATTATTTTCCTATAAAGAATATAAAATTATGATTATGAAATTTTTTATTTAAAGTATTAATCAAAAATGGATGTGATCTTTTAAAACAAATGGAATAATAACCATCCCATGCCTAATTAACCTACTTAAAAATACTGCAACCATATATTTTTTAAATGGCATTTTAAAGATATCACAAATCCAACATATAACTTCAAAAGGAATTGGTGTAAAACTCGCAATAATAACCCCAAGAATACCCCACTTTTTTAAATAGAAAGTTCCTTTATCTATTTTCTCCTTTTCAAATAATTTTAACATTAACTGTTTTCCATACTTTATTGCAAGATAATATGTAACTACAGCCCCAAGGTTGCAAGCAACTGTTGAAATAATCCAAACCAATTTCCAATCTAATCCAGCCAATAAGCCAGCGACAATAAATATCTCTGTTGGAAAAGGTTGAAATATTGGCTCAGAAAATCCTACTAAGAAAATACCAAAATACCCATATTCCTTTATAAGGTTTAATAGGAATTCTTTAAATATCTCAAAGTTAATCATATCTATCGCCAAGATTTTTAATCATTCCACATAATTATATAATTCTCAATTATATAAACCTCTAAAAATATCAAGGTTCTAATTTAAATACTAAATTGTGGAGGGAGAATTATATGAAGATAAAACCAGAATGTGCTATCTGTATAATTAGGCAAGTTGTTGAAGCGGTTAAAGAAATAACAAATGATGAAAAAGAGCAATTTAGATTAATAAAAAACACTATGGAAGTGATTAAAGAAGTTTATGGAGAAAATGCTGTTCCAGCGTGGATGGGAACTGTTGTTCATAGGCATTTAAAAAAAATTAGCAATACTGAAGACCCTTATAAGAATTTAAAAGAAAAAGCGAATAAAATTGCATTAAAATATTTAGACAAAGTTAGAGAATTGTGTAATGATAACAACGATTTAGAAAGATTAAGAAAAAAAGTATTGGCATCAATTGCTGGTAATGTTATAGACTTTGGAGCATACAGCATAGATATAGATATAGAGAAGTTAATTGAAGATACATTAAATGATAAACTAAAAATAGATAACAGTAAAGAATTATTAGAAGATTTAAAAAATGAAAAAATAAAAAAAGTTTTATATATTTGTGATAACGCAGGGGAAATAATTTTTGACAGAATTTTAATAGAAGAAATTCTTAAATATAATAAAGAAGTTGTTGCAGTTGTTAAAGGGAAACCAATTTTAAACGATGCTACATTAGAGGATGCAAAGATAGCAAATATTGATAAAATATGTAGAGTAATAACAACAGGATCTGATATAATTGGAATCATATTGGAGGAGTGTTCAGAAGAATTCCTAAAAGAATTTAGAAGTGCTGATTTAATAATTGCAAAGGGTATGGGAAATTATGAAAGTTTAACAGAGTATGAGAATGAAATAGATAAGCCAATTTATTATATATTAAAGGCAAAATGTAAGCCAGTTGCTGAAAATATAGGAGTTAATGTTGGAGATAATATACTATTAAAAAGATAAAAGGTGAATAAACAATGGTTACATATAAAGATGCAGGAGTAGATATCTTGTATGAAGATAAAATAATTAAATCTTTAGTTTCACAGATAAAATTTAAGAGAAGTGATATAAAACCAGCTGAGTTAGGATTACATTACGCTGGGGCTGTTGAATTTTTAGACTATTATTTGGTTTTATCTACTGATGGAGTAGGAAGTAAGATGATAGTGGCTGAAATGGCTAATAAATTTGATACTGTAGGAATAGATATGATTGCTATGAATGTAAATGATGCTATATGTATAGGGGCTGAGCCAATAGCCTTGGTAGATTACTTAGCAGTGGGACATATAACTGAGGAAATTGCTGAACAAATTGGTAAAGGTTTGAATGAGGGTGCGAAAGAGGCAAATATAAACATAATTGGAGGAGAAACTGCCACTTTACCAGATATGATTAAAGGAATTGATTTAGCAGGGACTGTCTTAGCAATAGTTAAAAAAGATGAAATTATAACTGGAAGAGATGTTAAACCGGGAGATGTAATTGTTGGATTGAGAAGTTCTGGAATTCATAGTAATGGTTTATCATTGGCGAGGAAGGTATTTTTTGATATAGCCAAGTTAGATGTTTTCGATAAACTATCTTATGGAAAGACAGTTGCTGAAGAACTTTTAACACCAACAAGAATTTATGTAAAGCCAATCTTAGAAATGGTTAGAGATAAAGATATTAATGTTAAAGGATTAGCCCATATTACAGGAGGTAGCTTTAGAAAACTTAAGAGATTGAATAACAATGTTACATATTATATTGACAATCTTCCAGAGCCATTACCAATATTTAAAGAAATTCAAAGATTGGGGAATGTAAGTGATGAAGAGATGTTTAGAACATTCAATATGGGAATTGGCTTTTGTGTAATTGTTGATGAAGAAGATGCAGACAAAGTTATAAAAATCTCTAACAAGTATGATATTCCAGCCCAAATAATTGGGAGAGTTGTTAATAGTTTAGATATTAATGGAGAAAAAATTGTAGGAAAGTCAGTAGTTAAATACAAAGATAAATATATTATATTAGGTTAAATAACCTAAACATTAAATATTAACAAATTCTTTTAATTTTTAGAGATTTAGAGTTCCAATTTTTATTAAATTTATTTTAATTTTTCAATGATTTTCTTTATAAAAAACAAAAATAAAAAGGTTATCAACATGTGTGGGATATTTGGAGTTTATTCTTATGAAAAACTAAATGTTGCAAAGAGAATTTATTATGGATTATTTGCTTTACAACATAGAGGACAAGAAGGAGCAGGAATTGCTACAAGTGATGGAAAAAATATACACTACTATAAAAATGTTGGATTAGTAACAGATGTCTTTAAAAGTGAAATACTGCAAAATCTATTTGGATACATTGGAATTGGGCATGTGAGATATTCAACAACTGGTGGAAAATCTGTTGAAAACTGTCAGCCATTTGTAGTTAAAAGTTCTTTTGGTAATATAGCAATAGCTCATAATGGTGATTTAGTAAATTCAAATGAATTAAGAAAAGAGTTGGAATCAAAAGGGCACATATTTGTTTCTTCTACAGACTCTGAAGTTATAGCCCAACTCTTAGTTAGAGAGTTGTTAAAAACTTCTGATAAAATTGAGGCAATAAAAAATACATTAAAAAAACTCGTTGGGGCTTATTCACTTTTAATAATGTTTAACGATTCGTTAATAGCCATTAGAGACCCACGAGGATTTAAACCATTATGTATTGGAAGAGATGAAAATAATATATATGTTTCTTCAGAAGATTGTGCTTTAACAACATTAGATGCTGAGTTTATTAGAGATGTAAAACCTGGAGAGATTATAGAAATTAAGAATGGAGAAATAACATCTTATGAATTTGATTATGATATTTCCAAAAACTATGATCCTGTATGTGTTAATGCTCCTTCAATATATGAGGGAGCGACAACCTGCATGTTTGAGTATGTATATTTTGCAAGACCAGATTCAACAATTGATGGAATAAGTGTATATAAAGTTAGAAAAAATATAGGAAAAATTTTGGCTAAGGAACATCCAGTAGATGCCGATGTAGTTTCTCCAATTCCAGATTCAGGAGTTACTTTTGCATTAGGTTTTTCTGAAGAGTCAAAAATTCCATACTATGAAGGTTTGATAAAAAATAGATATGTAGGGAGAACTTTTATTTTACCATCCCAAAATGAAAGGGAGTTGGCTGTTAGATTAAAACTAAGTCCAGTAAAAAGTGTTTTAGAAGGTAAAAGGGTTGTTTTAGTAGATGACAGTATTGTTAGAGGAACTACTTCAAGGAGAATTGTAAATATGGTTAGAAAGGCTGGAGCAAAAGAAGTGCATCTAAGAATAGGATGCCCTAAAATTATATCTCCTTGTTATTATGGTATAGATATGGCGACTAAAAAAGAACTTATTGCTTCAAATAAAACAGAAGAGGAGATTAGAAAAGATCTTGGAGTAGAATCTATTGGATATATATCGTTGGAAGGGTTAATTAAAGCAATTGGTAGAAAAGATTTATGCTTAGCTTGTTTAACTGGAAAGTATCCTACTGATGTCAATTTTGAAAAAGTATTAGAAAGAAAGTAATAAAAAGTTATAAATCTTTATAAATACTTTTTAACGAAGTATTCTGCATTTAATACACTTGCTCCTGCTGCTCCTCTAATTGTGTTATGCTCTAATGCAACGTATTTAACATCAAATATTGGATCTTTTCTAATTCTACCAACAACTATACTCATACCATTTCCAATGTTTCTATCTAATCTTGGCTGAGGTCTATCTATTTCTTCCTTAATAACTATTGGTTTAGCATAAGTTGGAAGGTTTAAATCTTTTAATGGATCAAATTTATCCATAACTTCCTTTATCTCCTCTGGCTCAGCTCCATTTTCAGTTTTAACAAATATACATTCTGTATGTCCATCTATAACTGCCACTCTATTACATGAAGCACTTAATTTAAATTTAGCAAATTCAACTTTGCCATCTTTTAAAGTTCCTAAAAGTTTTAAACTCTCTGTTTGCATTTTTTCTTCTTCATTTTTAATAAATGGAATTAAATTATCTAAAATTGCCATTGAAGGAACTCCATTATATCCTGCTCCACTAACTGCCTGCAATGTAGTTATAATAACTGAATCTAAACCAAATTTATCCATAATAGGCTTTAATGTAATTACTGCACAAATTGTTGAACAGTTAGGGTTTGTTATTATTGCTCCATCCCATCCTCTCTTTTCTCTCTGAATTTCTATTAAATTTAGATGGTCGGCATTAACTTCTGGAATGACTAATGGGACATCTTCCTCCATTCTATAAGCTGATGCGTTAGAGAAAACTAACTTTCCTTCTTTAGCAAATTCTGGTTCAAACTTTTTAGCTAAATCTGATGGTAAGGCTGAAAACACAATATCAACATCTTCAAATGCTTCATGCTTAGGATCTGTCGGAACTACAACCATATCTTTTATATTTTCAGGAATATCCCTATCTTGGAACCAATAACAGGCATCTTTATACTTTTTTCCAGCACTTCTCTCTGATGCGGCTAAAACTGTTAATTCAAACATTGGATGCTCTGCCAACAACTGAACAAATCTCTGCCCTACGCTACCAGTAGCCCCTAAGACACCAACATTTATTTTCATCTTTTCACCTTTTGTTTTAATTTGTATCTTTAATTTTTATTTTAATTTGAAAGGCAAATAAATATTTTATTATTTTTGAAAGATTTAATAAATAGAAAAAATCTCATCATATATGTCCTTAAAGAATTCTCTTCTCATCTTTATAATAATTTCTGAGGAATTTAAATTCTCTTCTTGAATTTTTAAAATATCTTCTGGAATGTTTCCTTTTTTTATCTGTTTAGTTGAGATATACTTACCAACTTTAATTAATTTTTCTCTTAATTTTTCTTTACGAATATTTCTATTTTTTATAATTTCTTCCTTTGTTAAATTTAAAGTTTCATCTCTATATGGGATTGCATTAATTGATAGGGCTATAACTCTTTCATCAATTTTATTAATTCTGTTTGGCTTAAAATTTGGATTTTTATATCCCAAAGTAATACCTCTTTTTCTTCCAATACTCTCTCTTTCTGAAATTATATATCCGCAACTAACTAATGCACTTCTAAAAGGAATTGATGATGAATAAGATATTATTACTCCATTATCATTTAATCTTTTGTAAATTTCTCTTAAAAAATCGTAAGTGTATAATGTTGGGTCTCTCTTAGGAGAAAAGGCATCGTGAAAAACTATATCATATTTTTTATTACAATTTACAATAAATTTTCTTGCATCTTCGACATATATATTAATATTGTCATATTCTGACTTGTATTTAATTCCTATTTTATTTAAAAAATACTCTCTAACTTTGTCTTTTATAATTTCATGCTCTTTAAATGGAATATCTAAAAATAAAGTTAAAAATAAAACCTCTTCACAAATTTCAACCATATCTATTTTGCTGTTTTTATTATAATGTAGAGCAGATATAGCATTATAACATAAACCACTACACAAATCTAAAACTCTTGGATTTTCTAAATTTTCAATATTTGAAGGTTTAACAAATTTATAAATTGACTCTTTCAAAGCCCCGACTTTTGAGTGCATCATTTCCTCTTCATTTTCAGATTTTAAAGTATAGGTTCCATCTTCAGTTTCTACTAAAACATTGTTTTCTTTTAATTCTTTAACTAAATGTTCTTTAATATAATCTTCATTACTTCCATTGTATATTTTCATATATTTTCTAATAATCTCTAAACCTTTTTTATTTGGGAGCATATTCTATCACTTCTTCACTTTAAATTCTAAAACAATTCCCTCTCCCAATTTATAAAAGTTTTTTAATTCTAATTTAACACATTCATCAACTGTCTTAAAACCCTCTCCATCTACATAGGTAGGAGCATCTTTTCCACCAAATATTTTTGGAGCTATATAGACAGAAACTTCATCTACTAAACCTTCCTTAAACATACCCCAGTTTAATGTTCCCCCTCCCTCTAACAAAATGCTTTTTATTCCTTTTTCATAAAGTATCTCCATTAATTTTTTTAAATCTACCTTTCCTCTACCACATCTAACAACTTCTACTCCCATATCTTCCAATATTTTTATTTTCTTTTCTTTTTCTTCATTACTATCTTCTGTAGTGGCAATTATAGTTTTTGCCTCCTTGTTTAAAACTCTTGCATTTAGAGGAATTCTCAACTTGCTATCAACAACCATTCTAACAGGATTTTTATCACTTTTAATTTTATGAACTGTTAATCTTGGATCATCCTTTAAAACTGTTCCAATACCTACCATAATTCCATCTACATTAGCCCTAATTTTATGAACTCTTATTAAATCCTCTTCACAGGATATTCTTGAATCGTTATTTACTGTGGCTAACTTTCCATCTAATGACATTCCTACATTTGATATTACATAAGGCTTTTTTGTCATATTTTCACCTTTTAAATTGAAATATATAAAGAGATTGTTATTTTAAATTACATAGTTAAGTTTTTATATTTCATATTGATATAATTCATTAAACTCCTTAAAGTTAAAGTAAATATTATAAGGACTATAAAAAACTAATAAAAACAAATAACCATTTTTGGGTGTTAATATGAGTGTATGGCAAGGTAGAAGTAGAAGAAAACCAACAGGAGGTTTATATAAACCAGCAAGAAAAAAGAGAAAGTATGAGATGGGTAGAGAGCCTATAGAAACACACGTAGCAGATAGTTTAAAAATAAAGAAAGTTAGAACAAGAGGAGGTAACTTAAAAGTTAAAGTTGTTAGAGCTGATTTTGCCAATGTATTAGATCCAGAAACAAACACTTGTAAAAAAGTTAAAATACTAACAGTTAAAGAAAACACTGCAAATCTTCACTATATTAGAAGAAACGTTATAACAAAAGGAGCAATTATCGAAACTGAAATTGGATTAGCAAAAGTTACCTCAAGACCAGGACAGGATGGAACAATCAATGCAGTTTTAATTAAAGAATAAAATTACTTTAAAATTACTTTTTATATTTTTTACAAGATATGATTTATTAATTTAAATTAAAAAATAAAACAGGGAGATTATGAAACTTGAAAGATACTTAGGAGTTTCAAAAGATATAATTCCAGCAAAATTTATAATATCTAAATCAATAGAAGTTGAAAATTTTGAAGATTTAGAAATAAATGAATTGTGGGAAATTCACAATAGAACATTAAAAAAAGTTGATTTTAATAAGTTTGACTTCTATGATATTGAATATGTATCTCCAAACTTGTTAGATTTGAAAATAGAAATTGCCAAAAGAATTTTTGAAAATTGTAAGTTTTGTGAGCATAGATGTTATGTAAATAGAAAAATTGAAAGAGGATTTTGTAGAATAAAAGAAAGTTATTATTCTACAGAATTTTTGCATTTTGGAGAAGAGAGAGTTTTAATTCCCTCACATACAATTTTTTTCTGTGGGTGTAATTTTAAATGTGTCTTTTGTCAAAATTGGGATATATCTCAAGTATATTTTGATAGATCAATAATAAATAGATGTATTCCATACAATCCTAAGAAAATTGCCAATATTATTGAAGATAAGAGAATATATTCAAAAAATGTAAATTTTGTTGGTGGAGAACCTACTCCTAATTTATTGAGCATACTAAAAACATTGAAGTATTTAAATAGAAATATTCCAGTGGTTTGGAACTCAAATATGTATCTAACTGTTGAATCTCTCAATTTATTAAAGGGCGTTGTTGATGTATTTTTAACTGATTTTAAATTTGGAAATAACAAATGTGGAGAAAGATTATCAAAGGTTAAAAACTATTTTGATATAGTTGGCAGAAACCATATCCTAATAAAAGATGAGGAAGTTATAATAAGACATTTAGTTCTACCAAACCATATTGACTGTTGCACAGAAAAAATTTTCCAATTTATTTCAAATAATCTATATAATGCTGTAGTTAATGTTATGTTTCAATATCGACCAGAATATAAGGCAAAAGAATATCCAGATATAAATAGAATATTAAATTATGAAGAAATAGAGAGAGTTATATACTTAGTTGAAAAGTATAACTTAGATGTAATTTCTGATTAATTTAATCATTTTTATTTTTAATCTTTTCTCTCTTAATCATTTTAAATTTTTTACTTCCACATTCACAAACTAAATCTTCAACTTTTTTTATTTTATCTCCAACCTTATAAATTTTTCCACATTTTAAACACTTATAATATCTAATAACTGGCTTAACTAAGCCAGTGTATATTTTATTTATGTCTCCTATATTTGGTTTTAAATCTTTTCCAATTAATCTTGATATAAATGTAGTATTTGCTATTATTTCACTACCTTCATAGTAATTAAAGTTGGGGATTAGTTCAGAAATAACGAATCCCATATCAGTTATTGCTTTTTGAATTAACAACCATTCCTCTATAGGTTTGTGAGAATAAGATAAATATGCTATACCTTCTTTCCCTAATCCTTCAATCCCTCTTGACAAAAATAGCTTTAAACCATCAACAGTATATGGAGGATCTGTTGAAATTACATCAAACTTTTCTTTTAACTCCTCAGGTAGTGGATTTCTTAAATCGTGCTTAACAGTTTTAATATTAACATTTTCCTTCTCTGCAAATTTTTCTATTAACTTTAAAATTCTTTCATCTATATCTACAACCACAATATTTTCAGCCATATTTGTGAGTGCTGTTGGTAGAGAGGTTAGATCATCATCTCCAACAAATAAAATATTCTTCCCCTCTAAATCTCCTCTCTCATACATTAATGCCGCTCTGTATGTTGATGTCTCAGGGGTGGCAAAGGATTGGTCTAATGATGTATCAACTACTGGTCTCTTTTTACTCCATATTTTAACTTTATTTAAAATCTCTTCAAAAAATTCATCTAATACTATGCCTCTACCTTTGCAAGTTTTACATGTAAGAGACTTTTTATACTTCAATTTTAAAACATTTTCAGCAAATTTTAATCCTTTTTCAGTTAATTCAGCCCCCTTTTCACATCTTTTTAATAGTTTTTCTCTTTCTAAAATAGTTCTAACCTTAGCCACTATTGGTAATGGTAATTTAGTTTTTTGTGCTATTTTTTTGGTTGATATAGGTTGATGCCTATATATAACTCTAATTATATCTTTCACAGCCCTTTTTCCTTCACTAATATCAACTTTTTTAGATATATAATCTAAAAGTAAGTTATATTTTAATTCGTCTAACTCATCTTCTTTAAGCTTTTTATCTCCTTTTCCAATTTTACCTATAACTTTCATTTATTACACCTTAAAATAAACAATATATTTAAAGATTTAATTTATTAAATTTATGTATGTAAAAAAATAAATGGAGCCTCGGGCGGGGTTTGAACCCGCGACCTCCTGCTTACCAAGCAGGCGCTCCACCAGGCTGAGCTACCGAGGCACCTTTGCATTATTAAATAATTACTCATATATAAACATTACGCCGAAAAGTATATATATAAGTTATGTGTATTTACTAAATTGCCTACATTTGATGTAGCCCGGTGGTGTAGTGGCCTATCATCCGGGGCTTTGGACCCCGGGACCGCGGTTCGAATCCGCGCCGGGCTACCATTTTTATTTTAGATGTTTATATTTATTAATTTGAATATATTTAAATATGGTGAAACTGTGAAAGTAGCTATTTTAAGCGATGGACTATATGGAGATAGAGCATATAAAACCATTAAGTCAAAATTTCCATGCGATTTTATTGTAGTCAAATATAATTATGAAGATTTTGATAAAATTGAAATAGATGAAAAAATTATTAAAAAATTAAAAAATTATAATTTGTTTATCACATATATTTTAAATCCAGATGTAACCTATGAAATTGTTAAAAAAATAAAGGAAATTAATGAAAAAGCTTTTGTTATTGTAGGAGCTTGGAAAGGTTTAGGATTCAAAAAACAGTTGGAGAGTTTTAAAAATGCTTTTTGTCCAGATTTAATGTGTAATATTGATGAAAATGAATTAAAAGAATATCTATATAAATATCCTCAATTAAAAGAATTTTTAAAGTTTTTTGGAAAGCCCAAAGCAAAGTTATATGTTAAAGATAATATAATTAAAAAAGTTGAAATTTTAAGAGAAGCTCCATGTGGTTCAACGTCAGAAACCTTAAAGGAATACATAGGCAAGGAATTTAATGATAAAACTTTAACAAATATGGGTTTGAGAGTTCAACACTTTTGTAGGGCTGGAAAAATAAGGTTATTTGTAGAAAAAGAAAGTAAAAAAACAAAAGCTGGAAAATTATTAGTTAATGGGATCCAAGTAGTTCAAATTTAATGTTGTGTCCAAATAGATATAACAAAACTGAACCAGTAACCTTCTTACTTTTATTAGTATATTTTTTTCCACATATTTCAATTTCGAATTTTCTACTGTCATATATATTGACCTCATAAAATTTATTTTCAAAATTTTTGAATATAGCATCTTTTAATGGGTCAAATTTTTTTAGGTCATCTAAACTATTTAATGATTTAACGATAAAACCTGTATATCCATGTAAAGAGTTAATAACTCTCAATAATCTTATATCATCATCCATAACCTTTTCATCTAATTCAAGTTTATTTTTAGTTTCTTCAATAATTTTATAAATTTTATTTTTAGATTTAAAATTTTCTATAATTTTTTTCCAATTTTTCTCTTTTTCTAGTTTTTTTGTTGAGATTCTTTTATCTTTCTCTTTAATTGCTTTTATTAATCTTCTTCTCCAACATCTACCAACCATATTTAAATTTAAATTTTTTCCTAAGATGTAGTTAATTAAAAATTTTCTATCGTCTTTTGAATAATTCTCAATAATGTCTCTAATTTTATTATTTTTTGGTTTTATATAGATATGATAACCTCTATTACCACTAAATACAATTTTTATATCCTCCTCATTTAATCCGAAATCTGGAATTAAAAAGTCTTCAATTAAATAGATAACTTGATTCTTTGCTTCCTCTAAACAATATTTGCATATCCAATCATCCTCATGCTTACACTTATTAGTTTTATGGACATCTATATCAAAAGCTAACTCTCTCCTAAATACTCCTTTCTTTTCAGCCCCTCCGGGGTTATTTGGATATAGCATATAAGCTAAGGATTTGTATAAGTGCATTGGTGAATTTTTTAAAACCCAATCTTTATACACTCTCTCATTTTTAAAGGATAAGTTTCTATTATCGACTTTTTTTAAATATCCATAACCAAATTCCCTATGCTCAATATCTTCAGGGACTTCAAGGATATTGTTTTTTATTGCAAATTTGTAATATTCTTTATATAACTTTTGAACTTCTACAAATGCGTTCATATATAGATCACCGTTAAACAAAAATAAAATAGACAAAGAATAAATATTTTAAGATTTTATCATAAATAATTCCAATATAAAAATTAATTAAATTTATAATTGGTGAAACTTATGATTTTAGGAATTGATATTGGAGGAGCAAATACAAAAATTGCAGAGATTGATAATGATAGATATAAAATTCATCATATATATTTTCCAATGTGGAAGAAAAAAGATGAATTACCTGATTTATTGAAATCTTATAACAATGACAATGTTGAATATGTAGCATTAGTAATGACTGCTGAATTAGCAGACTGTTATAAAACAAAAAAAGAGGGAGTTTATGACATAATAAATAAAGTTGAGCAATCCTTTAATTGTCCAATATATGTTTTTGATGTTGATGGAAATTTTTTAACAACAGAAGAGGCTAAGAAAAATTATTTAAAAGTTTCAGCGTCAAATTGGGTGGCTACAGGGAAATTTGTTGCTGAATTTATAAAAGAGAGTTGTATTTTAGTAGATATGGGCTCTACGACAACAGACATAATTCCAATAAAAAACAAAAAGATTTTAGCAGAAAAAACTGATTTAGATAGATTAATGAATAACCAACTTGTTTATGTTGGGGCATTAAGAACACCAGTAAGTTTTTTAGCTAATAAAATAGAATTTAGAGGAAAATTAACAAATCTATCATCAGAATACTTTTCCATAATAGCAGATATTTCTTTAATTCTTAATAAGATTAGTGAAAATGAGTATAGTTGTGAAACTCCAGATAATGGAGGAAAAGATTTTAAAAGTTGTTTGACAAGATTGGCAAGAGTTTTGTGTGCTGATTTGAATATGGTTAGTGAGGATGAAATTATTGACTTTGCAAAAAAACTTTACAATAAACTACTAAATTTAATTAGAAAAAATGTTGATAGTGTTTCAAAGAGATATAATTTGAAACATGTAGTTATAACTGGTTTGGGAGAGGAAATTTTAAAAGATGCATTAACAGATTATAATATAATCTCTATAAAAGAACTGTATGGTAAAGATGTTTCCTTAGCAACTCCAAGTTTTGCCGTAGGGAAATTATTACAGATGCAGTTGAAATAAATAATAACTTATCTCTTTCTCATTCCAAAAAAGTTAATCATTCCTATTAACTCTTCAAATGCATTAATTTCAAATTCTAATGCTTCTTTTTTGCTATATACTCCACTCACTTCTCCGTCTAATGTTAATTGCTCTACGCCTCTAACAACTATTCTTTCTATTCCATCTCTACTTAAAAGTTCCTCAGCAACTCTATCATGCACAAATGCCTTAGGAGGTATAAAAACAGTTTCTTTAACATCTTTTAAATTTAGATTTTCTAAATCTTTAGAAGTTATTAAATCTGCAATGTCTTTATTGACTTTAACAACATTAACAGAAGTTTCGTCAAAAATCTTTTTTAAGAATGGGTAGGCAACATTTCCAGTTATTATTGTAGCCTCTCCATGTATTTTATTTTTTAATCTTTCTAAAATATGTTTATTTTCATCATCTGCCAACGCAAAAGGTGTTTTTGTAACTGGATCATATAATGGGGTTCCAGTAACTCTAATACTGTCTCCAAATTCGTTGTGAATTTCATCAACTATCTTTTTAAATTCTTCAACTGTATGCGTTTTTATATTTTCAAGTAATGGAGCATTTCCTAATATTAATCCTTGTTCTTCAGAATTTGCAAATCTCATTAATATAACAGCCTTTGCTCCCCAATCTACTAAATCTGAAACAGTTCTCTTTAATTCTTCACCATCATTAACTCCTGGAATAACTATTATTGCACAATGAACTTCACAATGCTCACAAAAGTATTTTAAGCATTTTAATGCAGTTTCAGCATTTTTGTCATTCATCCACTCTTTTCTAAGTTTTGCATTCGTTGAAAAAACTGAAAATGTAACTTCATCTACTCCATAATCAACTAAATTTTTGGCTATTTCTATATTATCAAAACCTTTGCCTGATGTATATCCAAGATGTATGTTCAATCCCATATTATTTATATATTTACATAAATCAACTAATTGAGGATAACAACTTATATCTCCTCCTCCGGTGATATTAACTTTTTTATATCTTTTAAATAATAAACTGCTTTGCACTTCCATTAATGCCAATGGTAAAGGAATAAAATCTCCATTAATTTCTCTAACTGAGTAAGTACAATAATCACAGCCAAATGTAAATTGACAGTATCTACAACCCAAAGGTTTTGGATTTTTTTTATTCACTTTTCTAAAATAACAAAATTTGCAAAACCCATTACAGTTAATTCCTGGCTCTCCTTTTAAATCTACCAATAAACTACTTTCCCTCATATTTCCACTTAATATTGTAGTTTTATAATTTATATCATAAATTGATAAAATAAATATTTAACATAAATTTAATTATTTAAATGTTTGTAGAAGATCTTAAATATGAACTTTAAATCTATTTTATATATATAATTTACGATTTTTTTTAAATGAAAAATAGAATATATAAAAATCATTATACTAAATATCGAACCAATAGATGTGGGTGTGATTAATATGGTTAAGTATAAAGACACCATAAATTTGTATAACGAAAAAGGTGAATTAGTAGAGGAGAATGTTCCCTTAGAAGCAATTAGTCCATTGTACAATCCAACAATTCAGAAGTTAGTTAGAGATGTTAAGAGAACAGTTGCTGTAAACTTAGCAGGTATTGAAAATGCATTAAAAACAGGTAGTGTTGGTGGAAAAGGTTGCAAAATTAAAGGGAGAGAAATAGATTTACCAATTGTCGAAAATGCTGAAACAATTGCTGAATATGTAGAAAAAGTTATTAAAGTTTCAGAAGATGACGATACTTCAATTAAATTAATTAATAATGGAAAACAAATGGCTGTTCAAATACCAACAAAAAGATTAGATATTGCAGCAGAATATTCAGTTTCTGTATTGGTTACTGCTCAGGCATTAAAAGAGGCGATTATAAGAACTTTTGATGTAGATATCTTTGACGCTCCAATGGTTCATGCTGCTATTTTAGGAGGATATCCACACGATGTTTCAATGAAAGGTTCAAATATTATGGCACTATTAGGTAGTCCATTATCATTAGAAGGTCCAGGTTATGCATTAAGAAATATTATGGTAAATCACTTTGTTGCATGTACTAAGAAGAATATTATGAACGCTGTAGCGTTTGCGGCAATAATGGAGCAAACTGCAATGTTTGAAATGGGAGACGCTGTTGGATTATTTGAAAGATTACATTTATTAGGATTAGCATATGAAGGATTAAATGCTGACAACTTAGTAATTGATTTAGTAAAAGCAAACGGTAAAAATGGAACTGTTGGATCAGTTGTAGCATCAGTTATTGAAAGAGCCTTAGAAGATGGAGTAATAAAAGAGGATAAAACCTTACCATCAGGATTTACATTATACAAACCTGTTGATGTTGCTAAATGGAATGCTTATGCAGCAGCAGGTTTAGTTGCAGCAGCTATTGTAAATTGTGGAGCCGCTAGAGCAGCACAAAACATTGCATCAACAATATTATACTACAACGATATTTTAGAATATGAAACTGGATTACCAGGAGTTGATTTCGGTAGAGCAGAAGGTACTGCTGTTGGTTTCAGTTTCTTCAGTCACTCCATCTATGGAGGTGGAGGACCAGGTATCTTCAATGGAAACCACATTGTTACAAGACACTCCAAAGGATTTGCTATTCCACCAGTTGCAGCTGCAATGTGTTTAGATGCAGGAACTCAAATGTTCTCACCAGAGAGAACTTCTGCATTAGTAGGAACAGTATTCAGTGCAATTGATGAATTTAGAGAACCATTAAAATATATCATTGAAGGGGCATTAGAAGTTAAAGATAAGATCTAAGTGATCATAATGATAGAAGTTGAAATCTTCCCTTATAGGTATTTAAAAGCCTCTACAACTGAAAAATTTCTTAATAAAATATATGACTTAAAGACCGTGGAGAGAGTGGTTATCCACGGTCAACCCCTTCCTAAAGTTGTTCCATATGGACCTGCCAGAGGAACACCAGTAAATCACACAGAAAGGAAAGTAATTAATGTTAAAGGAGTTCCAGTAGAACTTACAGTTATGGCAGGGAGGTTTTGGATAACACTCAGCGATGATAGTGAATTAGAAAAATTAGATGAAATTTGTAAAGAGATGTTTCCATTTGGATACGATTTGAGAGTAGGGAAATTCTTAAAAGATAAACCAACAGTTACAGATTATATTAAATATGGAGAAGATGGAGTTTTCTTAATAAATGAGATGGATAGAAGATTAATAGGGATGGTAGATCCAAGAAGTAGAATGGCTAATACTGTAAAAGTTATAGAGAAAGAAAAAAATGAGGAATGAAATATGGTCGTTGGTAGAAGAGAGCAAATTATAGATTGTAGAGCAGTGATGGGATTAGGAGAAGGAGGAGGATTAGCACAGAGAGGGACATTTGCAGAGGCTCTAAGAAACGATGTTGTAGTAGTAGCGATGTCACCAGGAAGAAGGCATATAACAAAACCAGTGTGTGAAATAACATATGGTATAAGAGAGGCAGGAATTCAAACCAGTGTTCTCGTATTAAACGCTGGATCAGGAATTCCTCATGATGCTCCAAGAGGTTCTTTGGGATCAACTTTCGGAATTAAACCAGAGGAGGCTGAACAAATAAATAGACATAAACTTTGTATAGTACATTTCGGAAATGTTATTAGTCATATTGTATATAAAGCCGCTTTATTCTTAAAGTATGTGGAAATTCCAACAATTATCGTTTGTCAAGCTCCTGTGGATATGGAAGACCTTGCCAAATATGGGGTAAAGACTATAAATGTTATGCCATTAGAACCTAAAACCAAAGGAATTGTTGTTGATATTGTGACAGGAGTTATTAGGGGAGAATCCTGTCCTCAAAGTAAAATTGACGAAATTATTAGAAAAATAAAAAAGCATTTAAAACTTCTATAATATAAAAAGTTAAATTTGAGGTGATTATATGGCATACAAGCCACAGTTTTATCCAGGTCAGACAAAAATTGCTCAAAATAGAAGAGATCATATGAATCCAGATTTTCAGTTAGAAAAGTTGAGAGATATTCCAGATGATGATGTTGTTAAAATAATGGGTCACAGACAGCCAGGAGAAGATTACAAAACAGTTCACCCACCATTAGAAGAAATGGATTTGCCAGAAGATTACGTTAGAGACTTGGTCGAGCCAATAAATGGAGCTAAGGAAGGACATAGAATTAGATATATTCAATTTACTGACTCAATGTATTTTGCTCCAGCACAACCTTATGATAGAGCAAGAACATACATGTGGAGATTTAGAGGAGTAGATACAGGTACATTATCAGGAAGACAAGTTATTGAAATGAGAGAAAGTGACTTAGAAGCATTATCAAAGAATTTCTTAATTGATACAGCATTTTATGATCCAGCAAGATGTGGAATTAGAGGAGCAACAGTTCATGGACACTCATTAAGATTAGATGAAAATGGTTTAATGTTTGATGCTCTCCAAAGATATGTATATGACGAAAAGACAGGGCATGTTTTATATGTTAAAGACCAAGTAGGTAGACCATTAGATGAGCCAGTTGATGTTGGCGAACCATTACCAGAAGAAAAATTGAAAGAAATTACAACAATTTATAGAATTGATGGAGTACCGTTAAGAAATGATGAAGAATTATTAATTGTTGTTAAAAGAATCCACAGAGCAAGAACATTAGGAGGATTTATTCCTGTTGAAGATGTCTTTGAAAAGCTTTAAATTCTATAATTTCTTTAAAATTTTTATTTATAAATAAAAAATTATAGAGGTGAGTCAGATGGATGCTGAAAAAAGATTGTTCTTAAAAGCATTAAAAGAAAAGTTTGAAGAAGATCCAAGAGAAAAATATACAAAGTTCTATGTATTTGGTGGATGGAGACAATCAAAAAGAAAAAGAGAATTCGTTGAAGCTGCACAGAAGTTAATTGAAAAAAGAGGAGGACTTCCTTTCTACAATCCAGATATTGGAGTTCCATTAGGTCAGAGAAAATTAATGCCTTACAAAGTTTCAAATACTGATGCAATTGTTGAAGGTGATGACTTACACTTTATGAACAATGCTGCAATGCAACAGTTCTGGGATGACATTAGAAGAACAGTTATAGTTGGATTAGATACAGCACATGCTGTATTAGAAAAAAGATTAGGGGTAGAGGTTACTCCAGAAACTATCAATGAATATATGGAGACAATTAACCACGCATTACCAGGAGGAGCAGTTGTTCAAGAGCACATGGTTGAAATTCACCCAGCATTAGTTTGGGATAGTTATGCTAAAATATTTACAGGAGATGACGAATTAGCAGATGAGATTGACAAAAGATTCTTAATCGATATAAACAAGTTATTCCCAGAAGAACAAGCAGAACAAATTAAACAGGCAATTGGTAAAAGAACATACCAAGTTTCAAGAGTTCCAACATTAGCAGGTAGAGTTTGTGATGGAGGTACTATTGCAAGATGGAGTGCAATGCAGATTGGTATGTCATTCATTACAGCATACAAGTTATGTGCTGGAGAGGCAGCAATTGCTGACTTTGCTTATGCAGCTAAGCACGCAGATGTTATTCAAATGGCAACATTCTTACCAGCAAGAAGAGCAAGAGGACCTAATGAGCCAGGGGGAATGTTCTTTGGAGTTTTAGCAGATGTCGTTCAGACATCAAGAGTTAGTGACGATCCAGTTGAGCAGTCATTAGAAGTTGTCGGAGCAGGAGCAATGTTATATGACCAAATCTGGTTAGGAAGTTACATGTCTGGTGGAGTTGGATTCACTCAGTATGCTACAGCATCTTACACTGATGATATCTTAGATGACTTCTCATACTATGGTTATGACTATATAAATAAAAAATACGGTGGATGTAACAGTGTAAAGCCAACTATGGATGTTATTGAAGACATTGCAACAGAAGTAACCTTGTATGCTTTAGAACAATATGATACATTCCCAGCATTGTTAGAAGATCACTTTGGAGGATCACAAAGAGCAGCAGTTACTGCTGCGGCAGCAGGAATTACTGTTGCATTGGCAACAGGAAACTCAAATGCTGGAGTTAATGGATGGTATTTAAGTCAAATCTTACACAAAGAATACCACAGTAGATTAGGATTCTATGGATATGATTTACAAGATCAGTGTGGAGCCGCTAATTCCTTATCATTTAGAAACGATGAAGGATCTCCATTAGAATTGAGAGGGCCTAACTATCCAAACTATGCAATGAACGTTGGACACCAAGGAGAATATGCAGGAATCACACAGGCAGCACACTCAGGAAGAGGAGATGCATTTGCACTTAATCCATTGATTAAGGTTGCATTTGCTGATCCAACATTGGTATTTGACTTCAGATATCCAAGAAAAGAGTTTGCAAGAGGTGCTTTAAGAGAGTTCGAGCCAGCAGGAGAAAGAGATCCAATAATTCCAGCTCATTAATTTCTAACTTATTTTTTATTTATTGCCACATACATTGAAATATTTAGTTTTAATAAAATAAGGTTAATTAAAAGAAAGTTAAATATAATTAAAAAAATTTTAAAAAATTCAAATAGAAAACCTTATATATTGACCATATCTACATATAAATTTTAGATTTTAGAAAAAGAGGTGAATAAAAAATGGATGCTACATTAATTACACTTGGAGCACTGGCTTTATATGGAGCACTGGCAACTATTGCCGGATGTGCAGAAGATGCAGAATCAGATGTAGGATCCCAATCAAACCCAAACTCTCAGGTTCAGTTGGCTCCGCAGATGGGAAATATACATAGATATTACAATAAGGCAATATCCGGGGAGCCAGTTTCTTATGGATTATATGTAGCAGTTGCTGGAACTATCGCCTATGCATTGATAAACTTAGGATTATCTCCACTTTTAGCAATGATTTTAGGTACAGGAATAGCTGCATTTGTTCATGGAGTATATGCAGTTTCAGCATATTTGGGGAGAATTGTAGGACAGTCAAAAAACTTTGGTCAGCCAGTTTATTGGGATGTTGTAATGAGTCATGTTGGTCCAATTGTTGGACATGGTTTTATTGCAGTATTTTGCATGGTTTTAATGTCATATATTGCTAATACTATATTAGGAAATCCATTCCCATTGCCATTAATTGCGTTAATATTTGGGATTACTGTTGGGGCAATTGGTTCCTCAACTGGAGACGTTCATTATGGTGCTGAAAGAGAATATCAAAAATATCCATTTGGAGGAGGAGTACCTGTTGCTAACCATGGAGATATCGATATTAAAGCAGAGTATGGTTTAAGAAATAGTATGGATTCTTCATATTTCTGTGTTAGAGTTGGTGGAGTATTAACTGGTTTATGCTTTGGTTTAATTGTTTTCTTAGATGGTTGGAGAGGGATTATTGGAAATATTTTACAGGGGAATAATCCTATCTCAGCATCAATTATTTCAATAATTGTTGGTTTAATAATTGTAGCAATTTTGGCAATTGCTAATAGAAAGGTTGAAGTCTTTGCAAGAAACAAATTTGGTCCATATAAATAAAATCATAATGCTTAGGGTGATACTTAATGGATATAGCTAATTTAATATTATCTTTAGTTGAAATTACTATTGCAGGAGCTATAGTTAGTGCGAGTGTTCATTTTATCCCAGTTGGAGGAGCACCAGCAGCAATGGCTACATCTACTGGGGTAGGTACTGGGACTACACAGTTAGCAGCAGGAGCAGGATTCACTGGTTTGATGGCAGCGGCTGTTATGTCGTCAATTGTAGGTCTTTCAGGAATTGGAGCCATTCTAATTTTATTATCAGGAGCCGTTGGTTCAATGATCATGCTTGGAGTAACAATGTTTATTGCCCAGTTAATTTATGTGTTTGGAGTAGGTACTGTTCCTGCAGCAGATAAATGTGAAATAGATCCAATAACAAAGGATCCACAAAAACCATATATTACTCCAGGGACTACAGGACATGGTATTCCAACAGTATGTTTTATTAGTGGATTAATAGGAGCAGCTTTAGGAGGTATTGGAGGGGCTTTAGCATATATTGCATTAGTCAAATTAGGGTTATCAATGGCTACTGCTGGTATGTTAGCATTTGGATTTTTCTTTATAAATGCTGTTCTTGCATCCTATAATATAGGGGGTACTATTGAAGGATTCCATGATCCTAAGTTTAAAAGAATGCCTAAAGGTGCTTTAGCATCATTATTAGCTTCATTCGTCTTTGGAATAATTTCTATATTAATGGCTATTTAAAATAATTAAAATTAATAATAAGGATTTAAGGTGGTAAAATATGTCACATGGTGGAGGAGGTCATGCAACTGAAATAATCCCAGAAAATCAATTGTTTGTAATAGGGGTAGTTTTATCAATTGTTGGAATTTATGCTGCAAACTTTTTACCAGGTTATTTATCAATGTTAATTGGAGGATTGTTAGTTTCATCAGCATGTGTTGCTGGAGCAAATACTGTTAGAAAAGTAGCATCATATGGATTAGGTACTGGAGTTCCATCAATTGGTATGGTTAGTTTAGGAATGGGTACATTATCAGCAGTTGCAGGTGTTTTAATACCTAAAGCAGTTGGAATAACTCCATTAGTTGCACCAATATTAACATTAATTATTTCACTTATCTTTGGATTTATAGTAGGAAAATTGACAGTTAATCCAGTAGGGATGAAAATTCCTGTTATGGTTAGAAGTATGACATATTTATCAGTTGCAGGGGCTTTGGCAATGTTAGGTTTTACTACGGCATATGTTGGTTCATTAGATCCAAACTTATACATAAAAGGAGCATTAGAATCTGGAATAATGGCATTAGCATTTATAGTTCCTGGTATGGCAATATTACACCCATTTAATGCATGTTTAGGTCCAAATGAAAGCCATAAAAGAACATTAACATTGGCAGTTGCCTGTGGATTTTTAACATGGTTTATATTTTCAATTATAAAATTAGATCTGTTATCTATGGTAGTTTCAATTATATTATGGGCTATATGTTATGTGAAATTTGTAAAGATGTCATTCAAAGATGCTTGTGCAGTTCTTTATGTTCCTGAGATTCCTAAGAAAGAAGAACAATAAGGTGGAAACATGGATATTGTTAAAATATGTCCTGAACTTGATATTGTTATGGATGTTGATTCAGGATTGGTAGCAGAAACAAGAAAAGATATTTTAATGGTGGATTTACATCCTGTGGAAGAAAGAATTAAAAAATTGGAAGAATTAGTTATAGCGTTTGAAAACTCATTAGATCCAAGAAATCCACCATTAAAATCCTTCCCAAATAGAGAAGAAGTTTATGAAATAGCAGGACATTTTAAAGGAATATTCTTTGGTTTTTGGTTAGCTTTAGCAATAATGACACTTGTAATATTTGCAATAATTAAATTATATCCTGGCTTAATTCAATAAGGAGGTGTAAATTATGGTAAAGAAAAAATCTCCAGCCCCAGGTTGGCCAATAGTTTCTGGTGAATATGTTGTAGGAAATCCTGAGAGTTGTGTTGGAGTTGTGACACTTGGTTCTCATGGTTTAGAACAGGCATGTGTAGAAGCAGGAGCAGCTATTGCTGGTCCATGTCACACGGAAAATTTAGGTATTGAAAAAGTTATAGCAAATTATATTTCAAATCCTAACATAAGATTTATGATCCTTTGTGGTTCTGAAGTTCAGGGGCATCTAACAGGACAGTGTTTTAAAGCGTTATGGGAAAATGGTATTGATGACAGTGGGCAAATTATAGGTGCAAAAGGGGCAATTCCATTCTTAGAAAATGTAGATAAAGAAGCAGTTGAGAGATTTAGAAGGCAAATTATTGAAGTTATTGACTTAATTGATTGTGAAGATATTAACAAAATAACACAGGCTATAAAAGAATGTTTAAGTAAAGATCCAGGAGCTATTGATGAAGAACCAATGATAATAGAATTAGAAGGTTCTAAGGGTGGAGAAGAAGAGGAAGGTTTGGCAATTAAACCAATGTCCCCAGAAACTGCTTTAATAGAGGCAAGAATAAGAATGATTTCCGAAAAAATAAATTCTGCAGCATTACTTTCAAAATATAATTCAGGATATTATAATGGAAAAATTCAAGGATTGGCTATTGGCTTATTTATCTCAATACTTTTATTTACATTAATACTATAAATTAAAATTTTATAAAATATAAGTAAAATATAAGTAGGTGTCAATTATGGAAATTGAAGGAATTCCAACATTGGTAAAACCAAACTTAGAGCATTGTGACAAACACTTAGAAGATTTAGAGTATAAAGTAGGATTAATAACGAGAGACATTGGTTTAGCTTCAGGAATATATACAAAATCAACAACAGGAGTAATTATTGGAGCAGTTGGTGCTATTGTATTAGTAGGAATTCCAATTATATTAAAAGCCATAATAGGGTGAATTAAATGACTATCCTTACACCAAAGGATGAATTTAAACAAATAATGAAAAAATTAGATGAACTTGAAGAGAAAGTAGAAAATACTAATGCTGAAATATTCCAAAGGGCTGGGAAAAAAGTTGGTAGAGATATAGGTATTGCCTATGGGTTGATTATTGGAACCATACTGTCAATTATATTACCTAATTTATTAAAGATAATGGAATTTATTATAAAAATGTCATCTCATTAAATTAAATAATAGAGGTGATTGTATGTTTAAATTTGAAAAAGAACAAATGGTTATAGAAATTGCTGGTAGAAAAATCGGTGGTCAGCCAGGAGAATATCCAACAGCATTGTCTGGAACTATATTTTATGCAAGGCATAAAATCGTAGAAGATGAAAGAAAAGGTATATTTGACAAGGCAGCAGCTGAAGATTTAATAAACAAACAGGCAGAGATGGAAGATACAACTGGAAATCCAGCATTAGTTCAGGTATTTGGTGGAACTCCCGAAGCATTAGTTAAGTATATTGACTTTGTTGCTGAAATTTGGGATGGTCCAATGTTACTTGACTCAACTGCAAAAGAGGCAAGAATGGCAGCAGCAAAAAGAGCAACTGAGGCAGGTTATGCCGATCAGTGTATTTACAACTCTATTAATGTTTCTATTGATGAAGAAGAATTCCAAAACTTAGTTGAAAGTGACCTTGAAGCATCAATTCTTTTATGTTTCGATCCAATGGACTCAACCGTTGAAGGAAAATTAAATGTTCTATTAAATGGTGGAAAAACAGCAGATAAAGGAATGTTAGAACTTGCAGAACAAGCTGGTATTAAATATCCATTAGTTGATGTAGCAGTTACACCATTAGGAAATGGTGCAGGTCCAGCAGTTAGAGCAACATTTGCTGTTAAAGCAAAATTAGGATTACCTTCTGGAAGTGGTATTCACAACATTCCTTCAGCATGGGATTGGTTAAGATCATTTAGAAAAAAACTAAAAGAGGAAGGATTAACCCAATTAGCAAAAGATGTTCATCATGTATGTGATATTGGAGCAAATATAGTTCAAGTCATGGCTTCAGGGGACTTCGTCTTATACGGACCTATTGATAACGCTCAATTAGCATTTCCAGCAGTTGCTATGACAGATGCAGTTATTGCAGAAGCAGCAAAAGAAATGGGAACAACTCCTGTAGATAATCATCCAATTAATAAGTTGTTATAATTTTACTTTTTTATTTAATATTATTATATTATTTTAGATAATTTTCTTTTCTCTATTTTTAAGTGAGATTGTCAAGATAAGGATAAGAGGTAGTTATAGATGGAGGCGAAAGAATTAAGCCAGGAGATAATGGTAATAAATTTGGAATTATTAGGGAATCTATTATAGAAGGACTTAGTTTTTCGTTTAAGGAGGGAGAAGAAGCTTTCTAC
>NZ_JACCLX010000028.1 GCF_024490875.1 Methanocaldococcus sp. | reverse complement strand
ATAAAATCCCAGATAAAATTTTAATCTCCACCGATTTCCTATCTTTCTTAAAAAGTTCCGCCATTCGTTCCTTTAATACTTCTATCGTCAGCTTCATATCCCCTATTTTTTACTTCCATATTTTTAAATCTTTCTTATCTTGACAGTCTCTATAGAAAAAGAAAAGAATAAAAATAAATAATTACAAATTAATTATAAATTAATAGTGTTTACTCTTGAGATTGGGCCTCTGTAACACTTTCTTCAGTTTCTTCTTTTTCTTTTATAAATCCTTCATTTTCTTCTTTTTTAGCTAAAGATAAAACTTCAGATTTGTATATAATAACATTCTTTATTGGAAATATTTTTTTACACTCTTCTCTTATTTTTTCAGCCATTTCTCCAAACAACATTGCCTGAACATACATTGGGAATGTTTTTTCCTTAGCCATGTTTCTTATAATTTCTTCCATTTTCTTTCTTATGTCTGATTTTTGTTTAGCATTCGCCCTATATGCTGTTAAAACCATTGCCTTTGTTCTTATTTTATATCCATCCTGTGTGGTTACATCAAGGATAGCATCAATTCTACTTCTCCTTCTTCTAATTTGTGATTTCATATACTCTCTTGTAGTATCATGTCCATAAAATTGTGCTATTGCTTTATTTCCTGTAATTCCAAAGATTTTGAAATAAACTCTATGCATGTGCTTTGTAGGATCCCCAGTTAAGTCTCTTAAACATGTTTCTGCTACTCTACCTAAAACTAAACTTGGATCGTTTGCTGGGGTATATCCAATAAAAACTCCACCAAATTCAGGAGTTGCATAAATTTCATACCATACTTTTTCTTTCCACTTATCTCTCACTTTTCTTACTTTTCTTCTTGATCTTGCAGTTCTTGCAACAGCCATTTTTTCACCTTAAAAATTTAATTATTTTTATTCTTCCCTATAAAACTCAGATATGTCAATATAATTCCTTACAGGTTTTACAACTTCCCCATACAACCTTTTTATATCTTTAGCCTTTGCTTTTTTAGGAAAACCTTTCTCAGCTTTTATTTTCTTTAGTTTAAAGAATCCATCGTTTATTTTATAAACTTTATCTAATTCAAATTCGAAATCGTTTGGAACATAAATATATATTCCATAAGTTTTACTTTTATCATTTATTGAAATTCCTAATTTTTTAGGAATAGATAAGGATTTACCCCAAATATATTTAATATCTCTACCCAATGCAGATTTTACAGGTTCAGGAGTTTCGATTTTAGTTATTTCAATATCTTCTCCATCAATATTTATAATGTCACCAACTTTGTAGGTTTCATCTTCTGGAATATTAATTACTTTAGATTCAGAAATGTCGTATCTACTAATGATTAATTTTATCTGGTTTAATTTAACTTTATCAATAACTTCTTTAACAGTTCCACAGTTTGGACATTTAACTAAATAATAGGCAGATTTATCATAAATTTTCTTTTTTAATACTTCCATCTCTTCACATCCACAATTCTCGCAAACCATATATATTTTTTCAGGCATTTTTAAAAACCTCTCTTAATTTATTTTTTTCTTCTCCTTCTTCTTCTCTTATCTTTTGGCTGAATTATTATTCTATATTTTGGATTTGCTGCTCTCTCTAAGAATTCTTCATATGTAAATGGTAATTTAGTATCATCAGATATAACTCCCTTATTTTTGAGGAACTCTCTTGTTAGCAAGTAGTAAATTAATGCCACAGCCTTTTTACCTTTATTGTTTGTTGGAATAACCAAGTCTATGAATGAAGTTAAGTGTTCAGTATCACATAAACTAACTATTGGAACTCCTATTTCTATAGCCTCTTTCAAAGCCTGTCTATCGACTCTTGGATCACTGATAAATACAACCTCTGGTTCTATAAAGCCTTTGTATGAAGGGTTTGTTAAAGTTCCAGGAACAAATCTTCCTGCAATAGTTCTAACTCCCGTGTATTTACCAAATTCTTCTAATGGACCCATTGTATAAATTCTTCTTGAAACAGCCAATATATCCTCTGGCTCATATCTTGCTAAAAACTTAGCGGCAATTCTTAATCTTTCATCTGTTTTTCTAACATCTAAAACATACAATCCATCACTTCTAACTCTATATATAAATTTCTCCATATCTTTTGTTTTTTGCTGAGTACCTATGTGAATTCCTGAAGCTAAGTATGTATCTAATGGTACTAACAGCTCTTCACTCATATTTTCCACCCTCAAAATAGTGGTTTTTATTTATTTAAAGATTCGGGGCTTTAAAAATTAGTAGTTAATTTCCCCAAGAAATTGGAAATTTAATAAAATTTAATTAAAGGATGTATATAAATGTTTCTTATAGTTAATAGTTATATTTTTAATGATTTACTTACCTCTTCTTCCATGAGCCCTTATACTTGGTCTTACCTTTTCAGCACCAATTCCCTTATTTCTTAATCCTCTACCTTTCTTACCTGCTGATGTTAAACCTCTAAATGCTCTTCCTCTGTGTTTTCCAGAGCATAACCAGTTAAGTTGAGGATCTGCCTGAATAACTGGGTGGTAAGGATCTACAAGAATAACCTCATACCACTTATATTTTCCATCTTCTCCCACCCAGTAACTGTTTAAAACTTCCATGTTTGGATATTTTCTTGCTGCTCTCTCTTCGGCGATTCTTTGAATTGATTTACCCATTGTTATTTTATTAACCCCTAATGTTGCTGGCTTTTTTGAATTCTTTGGTCTTGGTTTTCTTAATCCTCCTCTTCTAACTCTAACTCTAACAACGATAATTCCCTGTTTAGGTTTGTATCCTAATGCTCTTGCTCTATCTAATCTTGTAGGTCTTTCTATTCTAACTACTGCTGGTTCTCTTCTCCACTGTATTAATCTTTCCCATAATAATTCTCTAACATATGTATCTTTTGGTCTTTTCCACGCTTCTCTTATATATTTATATATTCCCATAATATCCCTCTCTTAAGGGTTCAGCATTTAGCCACATCCCCTTTTTGTATATAAAACTTTTAGAGTTATTAACTAATAGTAACTACTATATTAACTTAACGGTTTAATATCATAGATTTTTAAAATTTTATTTAATGAAAAGATTTTTATAGTAATTTCATATTAATTTATTTTGGTTATTCCTAAAAATGAGGTGAGTTTTATGGAAATTCCTCAACAAATTCAAGCTCAATTAATGCAATTACAACAATTACAGCAACAATTACAAATGATTATGTTACAAAAACAAAATGTTGAATCTGAATTAAATGAATGTAAAAAAGCATTGGAAGAATTAGAAAAATCCACTAGTGAGGAAGTATATAAGTTAGTGGGAGGATTATTTGTAAAAAGAAAAAAAGATGAAGTTAAAAAAGAGTTAGAGGAGAAAATAGAAACTTTGGAACTTAGAGTAAAAACTTTAGAAAAACAATCTGAAAAATTACAAACAAGATTAAAAGAATTACAGGAAAAAATTCAAAAAATGATTCCTACTGCACAATAGTAAGAAATAAAAATAGAAATTATTTTGTTGGAGGGTTATTGTTGATAAATCTCATACCACATCTTCTACCTCTTCCTCTACCTCCTGGATCTATTCTATGAATATAAATACTTGGAGCGTTGCAATAAGGACAAAAGTCAGGTTTTGGAACACCATAAGGAACTTCTATAATTTTATTACATTTAGCACAAATAAATTTTTTCATTTCCATTATATCCCCTATTTATTTTGGTTTTCTAAATCTTTTAATCTTCTTTTTATTTCTGCAATTTCTTCTTCTATTAATGCTTTTTCTTCTTCTAATTCTTTTAATCTCTCTAATAAATAATCTCTGTCTATATTTACTGTATCTATGTATGGCATTCTATATAAATCCCATGCATGAACTATTCTTCCACTGTCATCAACATAAAATGCATGTGGTCCAAATCCACATCTGCAAGGTCCTATATATCTGTATCTTCCAACAGTTACTGGGAAGTATCTCCATAAGAATCTTCTTCCAAACCCTCTCCCAAATCCAAACATAATTATCACCTTTTTTATTTTTTCAATATATCACATATGCGTAATAATATATAAATTTTTTGGTTTTGTTTATATTTGTGACATAATTATAAACAACTCTAAATATACTTAAAAAATAAACAAAGAAACAAAAATAAAAGAGTTTTAAAAGAAATAATTTATAAGTCAATTGGCTCTCCAATCATTGGAATTATAACCTCTACTCCCAAAGCCTCTGCCTTTTTAACAAACTCATTGATATCAACTTCAATTAATGGAAATGTATTATAATGCATTGGGATAACTATTTCAGGATATAGTAATTCAATAGCCACTAATGCCTCATCAATTCCCATTGTATATCTTCCTCCTATTGGTAATAAAGCAATTTTTGGAGCATATATTTCTCCAATTAGTTCCATATCACCAAATACTCCAGTATCTCCTGCGTGATATACTCTATCGTTTATAATGTAACCAGCAGCCACTCCTCCACTGATTGTTGGAGATATATCAGATGAGTGCTCTGCCTTAACCATTGTCAATTTAGCCCCATTAATTTCAATAGTTCCTCCAATGTTCATTCCTTCAGCATTAACACCTCTCTCTGATAAATAAACGCTAATTTCATGATTTGCTACTACTGGAACATTGTATATTTTAGATAACTCTTCGGCATTTCCTAAGTGATCTGCATGTCCATGAGTAACTGCTATTACATCTACTCCTTCCATTATTATATCATAAGGTAAGTTACACAATGGATTTGGAACAAAGGGATCTATTAAAACATTATCTACTTTAAAGCACGCATGGCCATACCATGTTATCATCTTTATCACCTCCAATAATAATTTCATTGTTAAACTATTTAAATCTTTATTTTGAAATTAATACATTAAATAGTTAGTTGAGAGAATTATAAATAGATATTCAAAAAATTAAGGTGGATATCTTATGAAAATCGTTGGAATAACTGATTTACATGGCAAATTACCTCCAAAAGTAAATGAATTTAAGGATTTTGCAGATGTTTTAGTAGTATGTGGAGATATTACTCACTTTGGAAGAAATATTGAGATTATAGAAAAGTTAGCAGAATTATCTGACTATATAGATGTTTTTTGCGTTCCTGGAAATTGTGACACTAAAGAAGTAATAGATGAGTTAAATAACTATGGATTAAACATAGATGGAAGAATAAAAAAAGTTGAGAATATAAATTTTGTTGGTTTGGGTGGAAGTAATAAAACACCATTTAATACGCCAAATGAATACACCGAGGAGGAATTATATGATAAACTTTTAAATTTAGTAAGAAATCTAAAAAATGTATTTTTAGTTACTCATGCACCTCCTTACAACACTATGGCTGACATTGTTGATTTAGATAAAGACATTCATGTAGGAAGTAAAAGTATTAGAAAAATTATCGAAGATTTTAACGATAATATTATATTCTGTGCGTGTGGGCATATACATGAAAGTAGGTGTATTGACAAAATTGGAAAAACAATTATTGTAAATCCATCTCCAAAAAGTTATTTTGTTTATGATACAAAAAAGAATGTAGTTGTTTTAGAGGATTTTTCAGGATATTAAGTTAAATTTTTAGATTTTCTATATACAATATAAGTGAGGAATGCAAATATTAACAGATAGACACTTAAGGGAATTGGAGCTTTTGTTTTATTGTTAAAATTGTAGTATAGTGTAGATAACTCAACTTTAATATTTCCAGAAGTTTGAGATATATGGATGTTACTACTACTTGATATATATGGTAATATAATAGTTACACTATTTGAAGTAGAGGAAACTAAATAGCCATTACCTCCATATGTTATGTTGATTATAATACCATTGACTACCGTATAATCATGAAAATATTGATTATTTGGAATTATTTTCTGATAAATAATTTCTCCACTACTCACATTTTTTATTGTTATATTTATAGCATTATTTTCTGCATAGGAATTTTTCATAAATAATAAAGAGATAGTGATTAATAATAAAATAAAGAGATAGTGATTAAGATTTTTCATACTATCACCTTAAAAATCCAATAATATAAATTTAACATAATACTAATATAAAAAAATTTATATTGATTTTAGAATATGTTTTAAATACTAAATAAAAACTTCGTCAAAAATATTGAAAAATGGTATATAAATAAACTTAAATTATTTTATAGCATCTTCAAACTCAATCATTGCACTTAAAACTTTTTCATCTTCAAATGGCTTTCCTTGAATTTGTAAGCCTACTGGAATTCCATTTATTTCTCCGCAAGGAACTACACCTGCACATAAACCACATATATTGGCTGGAACTGTTAATACATCATAACTATACATTTCCATTGGAGTTAATTTTTCTCCCAACTTGTGAGGTAGTTTAGGAACTGTTGCTCCTACGATAATATCGACATCTTTCATAATTTTAATCATCTCATTTCTCATTAAATTCCTTGCTTTTAAAGCATTTTTATAATATTTTCCACTATACTCCTTTTGGCTAATCATTGAACCAATCATAATTCTTCTTAAAACCTCTTCTCCACAGACATCTTCTATTCTATAACCATATCTTCTTCCATCATATCTTCTTGTTGCTGAGAAAAACTCAACATAATTTATTAAATAGTAAGTTGGTAGTGCTAAATCAACATATTTGTAACTTAACTCAACGATTTCACATCCTAAATCCTTAAAAACTTCAATACCTTTTTCTATTTTATCCCTTATTTTTTCATCAACAACATCCATAAACTCCTTAACAACACCTACTTTAAAGCCCTTAATGTCTATTTTTTCAAATGGTTTAGTTTCAACTGTTGTAGTATCTTTCAAATCCTTACCTTTAATTATATTTGTTAATAATAATGCATCTTTTGCTGTTTTTGTTAATGGTCCTATTTGGTCAAAACTCATAGCCAAATCACATAATCCGTATCTACTAACAACCCCATAACTTGGCTTAAATCCAACAACTCCACAGTGAGATGCTGGATTCCTAATACTTCCACCAGTGTCACTACCTAATGCCATATCACATAAATCTGCGGCAACAGAAGCGGCACTTCCTGAAGAACTTCCTCCTGGAATTCTATCCTTTGCTCTTGGGTTTTTTGTTGGGCCATAATAGGAAGTTTCCCCACTACTACCACAGGCAAATTCATCCATATTAGATATTCCAATTATTAAGCCACCATTTTCTTTAATTTTTTGAATAACTGTGGCGTCATAAGGGGCTATATAATTCTCTAATGTCTTTGACGCGCAGGATATTGTATATCCCTTAACATTTATGTTTGCTTTGACTGCAATAATTTTTCCATATAAAGGTTTTTTCTTAGCTTTATCATCTTTTTCCAATTTTTTTGCCTCTTCTAAAACTCTTTCAGGTTTTACTTCTATAAAAGCATTAATATCTTTGTTAATTTTTTCTATTCTATCTAAATATTTCTCTACTCTCTCAACAATCATAAAATCACCACAGAACTTTTTATTTATTATTCCATCTCCTCTAATATTTTTATTTCTTTCTCAACATCTACATCCTTAACTGTTTTAATAATCATAACTAACTCGTCACTATCAATCCTAACATTTCCATACAAAACAAACTCCTCTCCCAATAACTCACTCTCTACATTTTCCATATTTATATTTTTTAATTCTTCTCTTTTCATTTTTAACAATCTTTCTACTCTTCTATCGTATGCTCTACATACAATAGTTCCTGTTCCATCATCTACTACAAAGTTTAACCTTAAAATTTCTTCAGGAGTTACATCTCCACAGATTGGGCAATTATAAGTTCCGTCAATTTCTTCAACTCTCTTTTTACAGTTTGGACATAGATATAAAAATAAAGTGTCACTTAATATTTTTACTATCGCTCCTCTAATTTCAACATTTTCTCCTTCTTTAACATCTGCTATAAACTTCCTATTAATTTCAACATCTTCTGGATTCACTATTATCCTACCAAATCTACTTATATTTAAATCAATATATTCACCTTTTTCTTTAGCATAAGCGTGTAAAACCTTTACAACATCTCCCTCTTTAATGTCTAATTCAGCCAAATCATCCCATAAACTTAACTTTATTCTGCCAGTTTCATCTTCTAACATTAAATTTCTTACTTTTCTCTTTCTATTCTCAAATTCTAACTCATTAATTCCGAAATCTTCAACCACATAGGCGATTAAATTTATATCGTTCCAATCAACTTCTCTATTATAAATATCTTCAATCTTACAATACTTTATTTTATATTCAGGAGCCTCAATACTTTCGTCTTTAATAACCTTAGTGTCAGATGTTGCTAACAACTCAGATCTTTTATTTCCCTCTCTATCGTAGTATGTCCTAACTCTACAATTAGTTATTTTTACTAAATCTCCTTCTTTTACATTCTCTAATAGTACTGTTTTTCCACCCCAGAAAGATATTTTAACTCTTCCAGTTCCATTATCTAATAAAATTTCTTGAACCTTCACTATATCTCCATTTAAATCAACGCTTTTTTTACTACCCATAGCCATAATTCTTCCTTTAACTGTAACCAACTCATTTTCATAGTTAATTAAATCTTTAATATCTACCTCTTTACTTTCAATTTTTTCTCCTTTTTTTAGTATTTCTACATCATTGGCGTTACATTCTAAGCCACTGTAATATCCTTTCCTTATATATCCTCTAACTCTAACATAATCTCCTCTCTCAACATCAATATCTGTTAAATCATCCCATAATGTAACCCTTATATTCCCAGTTTCGTCCTTAACAATAAATGACTTTAATCTTCCCACACTACCATCAGGTCTTTTAAACTCTTTGATTGGTAGAGATGAAATAACCTCTCCCTCAAATGTTGCAGTAATTCCGGGAACTAACTCGTTAATTTTATATGATTCTTTAATTTTTGGTAACTCTCCATTATAGTTTTCTAACTTTTCAATCTTCGTTTCTGGGACAGAACTTAACTCCAATATGTTATTCCACTTTCTCGCTCTTGCTCTTTTGATTTTTATAACATCTCCTACTTTAATATCAATATCTGTTAAATCATCCCATAATGTAACTCTTATACTCCCAGTTTTGTCAGCCAACATTATTCTTCTATACTTTCCAACACTTCCATCTTTTCTTTTGAAACTTTTTACATCTGAAACATCTGTAACTACTCCAACAATCTCAACATTTATTTGCCCTTCCTCAATGTCTTTAATTGAAAACTCCTCAACACTCTCTTTCTCAAATTCAATTCCATATTCCTTAGCTATCATCATTAAAGCGGCATCTTTTAATAATATTCCTCCATAATCTTCAATTTTTTCTTTAATCATCCTATCCAATTCTTCTTCACTAATTCCTAATACTTTGGCTACTTTCTTTTTAAGTTTTTTAAACTGTTCGTAGTTATCTGTCATTATTATCACCAAAAATTTTATTAATTTTTATTTATTTTATTTAATTGTTCTAATTTCTTTAACCATAAGCATACTTTACAAATCTCACCACTACATGGATAGTTGCAAATTTTACACTTTTTAATATCTTCTTTAAATTCAATATACTTTAAAAGTTTCTCATAACCTTTCAATATGCTAAACTTAATTCCAGGTTTTTCCTCCTCCAATATTTTAATAATCTCCTTAATTTTGTGTCTATAAGAGATTGAGGAATATGGACAACTTTCTTTTTGATATTCTATTTTATTAATATTTGCATAAATTTTTACTTCATCCTCAGGAATTAACTTTAATGGTTTAATTCTTTTAACAAATTTATCATCATCTATTTCTTTCCCAAATTGGATAATATTTTTTATATTTCCTTCGATGTAGTTCATTAAAATTGTTTGGCAGAAGTCATCTAAGTTGTGTCCAATAGCCAAATAGTCACATCCTTCTTTTAAAGCATATTTATTTAATAAGTATCTTCTCACAACCCCACAAAAAGAGCAGGGCTTACCAATATTTAATTCCTTTAAATAATTGTTTTTTACAATTTCATCTAATGTATAACCAATTTCATCTTTAAATTTTATAATTTTTAACTTTAATTTATTCTTTTTACAAAAATCTTCAACATAAAATTTTGCAGTCTCTCTAAAATCTTTTATTCCCTCATCAACGAAAAAACATATTAATTTAGAGTTTGGAATATGATTAAAGAGTTTTTTTAGTATATGTGCCATAACTAAACTGTCCTTCCCTCCACTGATACCAATTCCTATTTTTACATTATTTTTTATTATCTTTCTTCCTAAAACCTTTTTAACTCTCTTCTCAATGTCTTTTTTAAAGCATTCTTTGCATAGATGTTTATTTGAATATCTTTGGTAATAAAATGCTTCATTACCACATTTACATTTCATAACTTATCCCCAAAATACTTTATTAAAATACTTTATATGCCTATGGGAGACTGTCAAGATAAGAAAGATTTAAAAATATGGAAGTAAAAAATAGGGGATATGAAGCTGACGATAGAAGTATTAAAGGAACGAATGGCGGAACTTTTTAAGAGAGATAGGAAATCGGTGGAGATTAAAATTTTATCTGGGATTTTATATTATTTAGGGTTATCGTTGAGGAAAGTTAGTTTATTTTTTCCCAATTCGAGAGCGTAAGCCATGAATCGGTTAGAACTTATTATCATAAGCTTAAAGAGATTTTAAACGAACCTGAAAGAAAAACAAGAAACTTAATCGCAATCGATGAAACCAAACTAAAGTTTGGTAATGAAACTATTTATGTATGGTCTGCCATTGATGTCGAATCTAAAGAATGTTTAGGTATTTATGTCTCTAAAACTCGAAGTAGCCTCGATACTATATTATTCGTTAAAAGTATATTAAAATTTTGCTCGAATAAGCCAATAATTTTAGTCGATGGTGGTAGATGGTATCCGTGGGCATTAAAGAAATTAGGCTTAAAATTCGAAAGAGTTCAATTCGGTCTAAGAAATTGTGTAGAAAGCTTCTTCTCCCTCCTTAAACGAAAAACTAAGTCCTTCTATAATAGATTCCCTAATAATT
>NZ_JACCLX010000027.1 GCF_024490875.1 Methanocaldococcus sp. | reverse complement strand
CAAAGGGGATGGAAATATTTAAATTTTTTTATTTTTTAATAACATAAAATATTTATAAATTTCTATATTTATATTCTTTTTGAGAGTAATAACGAACCTCGAGAAAATCTCTATCTGAATATTATAAAATAAGAAAAATATCAAAAAAATATTATAGTAATATGAAAAATTTCAAAATTGTAATATTACTATAATAAAAAATAGAAAATTTTTATTATAAAATATTATTAAAACCCGAATATGGATAATATACTTATATGAAAATCTATAAGGATAATATTACGAATATACTTCATAAATTTAAATCTTTTAATATAATCATAATCTTTTTAAGATAAAAGAAAGGCAGAATATCTTTTATTATACACTAAATCCATAGGTTTATATATTTACATACTTTTTAAGAGTAATATCGAATCCCGGGAAAATCTCTATCTGAATATTACAAAATCATAAAAATATCAAAAAAATATTATAGTAATATGAGAAATTTTAAAATCTTCATATACTATAATAAAAAATTTCTATTTTATATTATAAAATATTAACAGATCCCGAGAGTAAGTATTATTCTATAATAGTATAAATAGCAAATCCAAATAAAATATTTATAATAAGGATCTATAAATTAAAAATAAAAACTTTTGAGGTGTAATTATTATGGTTACTAAGGAAGATGTTATAAATGCCTTAAAAACTGTTGCAGATCCTCATGTAGGAATTAGCATTGTAGATATGGGATTAGTTAAGGATATAGAAGTAGATAATGAAGGAAATGTTAAGTTTAAATTAATTCCAACTAATCCAGCGTGTATGGCTATCTTGGGAATGGCTTTTCAAGCAAAAGATGCTGTTAAGTCCTTAAAAGGAGTAAAGAATGTTGAAGTTATAGTAGAAGGACACCTTATGGAAAATGAAATTAACAAAATGTTAAAGGAAGAGAAATAATTTAAAAATGAGGTTGAATATAAATGAAGATAAAGTATAGATTAGCAAGTTATAGAGTTTGCTGTCCAGAAGAGACTTTTGAAAAAATAAAAAATACATTGAAAGATATAAATACATTGGAAATTAAAAATATACAACATTTAGATAAATTGGGAATTCCCGTATATTATTTAAAAAGGAAAGTAGTTATTGATGGAAAAGAGGGAATAGCAATAAATTATGGAAAAGGATCTACTGACATTCAAGCAAAAGTTTCTGCGTGTATGGAGGCAATAGAAAGGTTTTCAGCAAGTTATGATGAAAGTAAAATTAAAAAAGAGGCAGATAATCCTATAAACATTAAAGATTTAATTTTGCCACAATACTCAGATAAGAATGTCAAAGAATGGGTGGAAGGATTTGATATAATTAATAATGATACTGTAGATATTCCAGTAGATGCTGTTTTCTATCCAGTTTATGGTAAGTTATTTAGAGGAAATACTAATGGATTGGCAAGTGGAAATAATTTAGATGAGGCAATATTACATGGAACTTTGGAGGTTATTGAAAGAGATGCATGGAGTTTGGCAGAGTTGGTTAGGAAGATTCCAAAGAAGATTAATCCAGAAGATGCTAAAAATCCATTAATACATGAATTAATTGAAAAGTTTAATAATGCTGGTGTTGATATAATTTTGAAGGATTTAACTTCAGAATTTGAGATTCCAGTAGTTGCCGCAATTTCTGACGATTATTCAAGTAAAGATCCTCTAATGTTATGTATGGGTGTAGGTTGCCATTTAGACCCAGAAATTGCTATTTTAAGATCTTTAACAGAAGTGGCTCAAAGTAGAGCATCTCAATTACATGGATTTAGGAGGGATGCAAAATTAAGGAAAGAATTTACTTCAAAAATATCTTATGAGAGATTAAAGAGGATACATAAAAAATGGTTTGAATTTGAAGAAGAGATTTATATTTCAGACATGCCTAACAATGCAAAGTATAACTTAAAAAAGGATTTAGAATTTATAAAGGACAAAATTTCTGAAAATGGATTTGATAAACTGATATATGTTGATTTAAATAAAGTTGGAGTTGATACAGTTAGGGTTATAATTCCAAAAATGGAAGTTTATTCAATTGATAGGGATAGATTATCAAAAAATGCAATACAAAGGGCTAAAAAACTTTACTATTAATGTGAAAAATGTTTTAATTCAAAGACATCTAAATTTTTATTTTGCTCCATATTTTTTTCTTTAAAAAATTCTTCTAATATTTTTCTTTCTTTTATTAGCCCTACTGAATCAGCCCTACATTGACCGCAAGCCCTAAATTGTGGAATATATTTTTCACACTCTTCTCTAACTCTTTTTAGTTCCTCACAAGTTGGAGGTCTCATATTTTTCATTTTGTATAGTGGAATTAATGGAATTATATTTTGAATATATACATAGTCTTTTAATTCTTTTGCTATTTCAACAACATGGTTCATATTAATCTCTGGAATTAAAACAGTATTTATTTTTATTATTAATCCTTCGTCAAAAGCTTTTTTTATTCCATCAATTTGATTCTCTATTAATATTTTAGCCCCTTCAACATTATGATGTATTTTTTTATTATAATAAACCCATTCTACTATATCTTTTAAAATTTCTGGATTTATTGCATTTACAGTTACTGTTACTGTTTTAACATTTAAATCAACTAATTTTTTGTAGTATTTATTTAACAATAAGCCATTAGTAGAAAGACATTTTATAAGGTCTGGGAATTTTTCATCTATAATTTCAAGAGTTTCAAAAGTTTCTTTGTTAAACAAACTATCTCCCGGTCCAGCAATTCCAACAACCTTTATATTTGGAATTTCTTTTAAAACTCTTTTTAAATATTCTTCAACATCCTCAGGTTTTAATATTGCTAATGATACTCCCGGTCTATGCTCACATGCCTCTTTTCCTAAACTTCTTCTACAAAATTTACATGCAATGTTACACTTTGGTGCTACTGGCAAATGAACTCTCCCAACTTTATCGTGAATTTTTTCATTGAAGCATGGATGGACTTTAGTTATATGAGCAAATTTTGACATCTTTATGTTCTCATCCATAGTATCACATTGAACATAGTTTAGATACTATATATTAAAACATCATATTAAAACATCTAATATAAAATGTTTGTATATTTAATAAATACATTTACTTTTGAATTCTATTTAATAATTCATCAACTGTTATTGTTGAACTCATTTTTTTCACCAAATAAAACCATCGCTATAATTTCACTAATAAATACAACTTAATAAAATAAAAAATAGTATATAATGATTTTTGAAATTAAAAATTTATAATTCTAAAATAGGATGTAAAACTGGATGAAGAATTGTATATAGACCAATTAGTAAAATTATAGTCCCACTAACTAAAGGAAGTTTTGAAATTTTTTTACTACCTATATATTTCTCTATAAATTCTTTACTTTCAATGAGTAATACTAATAATCCAGTTAATGATATAGCCAATCCTATACTAAAAATAGCCACATAGATTAAACCATCAATTACATTTCCCGAGGATATTGATAATAATAAAACTGCCAAAGCCGTTGGACATGGAACTAAGCCAGCGGATAATCCTAAAGCAATTGTTCCTTTTTTAGTATCTATTTTATGCTCATGTGGATGAAAATAACTTTTTAGTATCCAAATCCCTATAATTATTAAGATTAACCCTCCTATAATACTCATCATATCATGAACCATTTCTACATTTAGATTTTCCAGTAAATATATTGAAATTATTCCTAATAAGAATACAACTGCAGTATGGGAAACTGTAACAGTTATTCCCAATAGGATAGCATCTTTTATGCTCGTTTTAGTCCCTACGATGTAAGCGGCTAAAACACTTTTCCCGTGTCCTGGTTCTAATGCGTGTAACATTCCGAGTATGAAAGCAGTAATTGTAAATAAAAGATTCATATCAATCACCGTAATAACATATTTTTATATAAACTTTTAATTTGTAATATCTAATATTACTAAAATTGTGTTATTATATAAATAAGTTATTACTAAAAAAGATAATTTAATCAATATTAAAAATGTCTTTAATTTTTGGGAGTATGATAAAGTATGAAAAACAGTGAAGAATTCTTTAAAAATAATAAAATTAAATATAACTTTAATATTAATAAAAAATCGTTAAGTATATATAGTATTAGTATATACAGTATATAAAAATGATTATAACATCTATAAATCTTTTAATTAAATCTAAAAATAAAGAAATAAAAATATCTACATACTCCAGGAATAGGTGATAACATGCACATAATGGAAGGTTACTTACCACCTATGTGGTGTGCCTTTTGGTATATATTGTCAGGTATAGTAATAGCCTACGGGATAATCCAATTGAGAAAGTTATTAAATGAACATCCAGATGCTAAACCTTTAGTAGCTATTTCAGGAGCATACATGTTCGTATTGAGTTCTTTAAAAATGCCTTCAGTTACAGGTAGTTGTTCCCACCCATGTGGTAACGCTTTGAGTGCAGTGTTGTTTGGAGTTCCAATAACTGCAGTTTTAGGGGCAATTGTTCTACTGTTCCAAGCATTGTTTTTAGCTCATGGAGGAATTACAACATTAGGGGCTAATGACTTCTCAATGGGTATTGTTGGTCCAGCAGCAGCAATTATAGCATACAAAATTTGTATGAGATTAGGACTAAATTCAAATATTGCAATATTCTTTGCCGCAGTATTTGGAGATTGGTTCACTTACATAACTACAGCAATACAATTAGCGTTGGCATTCCCAATTCCTTCATTCACTGCGGCATTTACCAAGTTTATAGTAATCTATGCATATACACAAGTTCCATTGGCTATTGCTGAAGGGTTCTTAATTGTAATAATCTGGGACTACATTAAGAAGTTAAGACCAGACATTCTCAAAAAATTAAATGTAGTTCCAGAAAAAGAATTAGAGCCATACTTAAATGTTAAATCTACTGTTAGTGGAGGTGAATAACTTTGGAAACCAAACACATTATTTGTTTATTGGCAGTTTGTTTAATTGTAGTAATTCCTTTAATAATGTATGCTGGAAAAACTGAAGAACAGGGATACTTTGAAGGTTCTGACGATGTAGGGACTGAGGCTATAGAATCTACTGGTTATCATCCATGGTTCCATCCAATTTGGGAGCCACCAAGTGGAGAGATAGAGAGTTTATTATTCGCTTTGCAGGCGGCAATTGGGGCTATAATCATCGGCTACTATGTAGGATACTTCAAAGCAAAAAGAGAATTAGCTCAATAAAAAATAATAAATAAATTTTTATTATTTTTATTTTATTTTTAACTTTTTATCTGTAATTTAAAGAAAAATTAACTCTTATTTTTTAATTTTAAATTGGTGATAAAAATGAAGCATAATATTGTAGATTATATCGCTATAAACAATAAGTTAAGGTATGTTAATCCAAAGTTAAAGTTTATTTTTGCAATCTCAATGCTAATAATTTCTTTAATATCAAAGTCAATTATAGTTCCACTGTTAATATTTTTTATCGTTTCATTTATTCTACTGTTTATAGCCAAAGTCCCAAAGAGAGTTTATGGAGTCTTTATAGGAATTCCACTAAGTTTTGGAATATTAAATTTAGTATTATTTGCATTTCTTTTTGGAAAAGTTGTGTGGTTCTATATAAATATATTTGGTTTTAAAATTCCAGTGTATATTGATGGATTTGACTTAGGTTTTTTACTATTTGGAAGAATGCTCGGTGGAGTTAGTAGTATGCTATTCTTAGCCCTAACAACTCCAATGCCAGAATTATTTTACATATTGAGAGAGTTAAAATTACCAGAAGAATTTGTAGATATGGCTATGTTAATATATAGATATATATTTGTTCTTTATGAAGAATATGAAAGAATGAAGTTTGCACAGGAGTCAAGGTTGGGAGAGGCTAATTTAAAATCTACATATAAATCTTTGGGTGCATTAGCGGCACATTTATTTATTAGAGCGTGGGAAAAAGGAGAGCAGTTAAATATATCAATGCTTTCAAGATGCTACGATGGAAAGTTAAAATTATTAGGGGGAATTAAAAATCCACCTATTCCATATATTTTAGCAATTGCTATTTTTGACATTTTCCTTATAGGAATCTCCTTATTAACTCAAAACTTTAAAGTTAGCAGTTTAATTTTGCATTATCTTTAAATTTTTAAAATTTTAAAGGTGAAAATATGAATATAATTGAAACAAGAGATTTGTATTTTTGTTATCCAGATGGAACTGAGGTTTTGAAGGGAATAAATTTTAAAGTAAAAAAAGGGGAAATTGTATCTATCTTAGGTCCTAATGGGGCTGGAAAATCAACTTTATTTTTGCATTTCAATGGTATATTAAAACCAACGAGAGGAGAGGTTTTAATAAAAGGAAAGCCAATAAAGTATAATAAAAAGGGATTAATTGAAGTTAGAAAAACTGTTGGCTTAGTATTTCAAAATCCAGATGACCAGATATTTGCTCCAACAGTTCAAGATGATGTGGCATTTGGTCCTTTAAACTTAGGACTACCAGAGGATGAGGTTAGAGAGAGAGTTAAAGAGGCGTTAAAAGCTGTAGGTATGTGGGAGTATAGAGATAAGCCACCACATCACCTAAGTGGAGGACAAAAAAAGAGAGTGGCAATTGCTGGAATCTTAGCAATGAAACCAGAAGTTATTGTTTTAGATGAACCAACTGCTGGCTTAGACCCTGTTGGAGCGGCTCAAATTATGAAACTACTTTATGATTTAAATAAAAAGGGAATGACAATTGTTATCTCAACACATGACGTTGATTTAGTTCCAGTATATGCAGATAAAGTTTATGTTATCTATAATGGGAAGATTTTAAAAGAAGGAACTCCACAAGAAGTTTTTAGTGATGTTGAAACAATAAGAAAGGCGAATTTAAGATTACCAAGAGTAGCACATTTAGTTGAAATTTTAAATAAAAAGGATAATATTCCTATTAAGTTGGGATATACAATTGGAGAAGTTAGAAGAAATCTATTGGAATTTATAAAAGAAAAGTGTCAGGTATAAATCTATAAATATCTGGACTAATAGATATAATTATAGAATAATACTGGTGACACAATGATGATTAATGAAATACCTTTGGAGGTCTATAAAAAAGTTTATAGAGAAATAATAAAAGAAAAAAAGAAAAGGAAATTTTTAATTCATTTAATAATCTACATAATTGTTAATGCAATGTTTATAGTTGATAACCTTCTATACACTCCTGATGAAATTTGGTTCATATATCCTCTTATATTTTGGGGGTTTGCTCTATTAATACACTACCTATATGGTGTTCATTGGGTAGATAATATTCTTAAAGATATAGAAGCAAGAGCAGAATATAGAGCAAGAGAAATTTTAAAAAATAATATACATCAAAATTAAATCATTATCTCACACTTAAAGATTTTTACATTCTCCTTATTTAATTCTTTTATTAAATCTTTCTCATTTTCTTCATTAACTAATATTATAATACACCCCCCTCCCCCAGCACCAGTTAATTTTGCTCCATATCCATATATATTTCCAATATTAACAATTTTATCAAGTTTTGGCGTAGAAACATTCAATTTTTTTAAAAGTTCGTGATTTTTTGTCATTAATCTTCCAAAATCTTCTTTATTTTTTGTTTTTAATGCCTCCTCAACTATTTCGTCAATTTTTTTAAATATTATATCTTTATCTTTAATTTTGGCAACCTTATTAACCAACTCAGCAGTTTTTTTCTTCCTTTTTTCAACATAAACTATTAAAAATTTACAACTTTTTAAAAATTCCTCAAAACTGCCTTTAATTTTCTTAAATTTGTTATTTTTTATCTCTAAAATACCTCTATATGTTATTGTAAAAATATCTGTTATACTCGCCTTTCCTTGAACTTCTCTCTCTACCAAATAACCAAGTTTTGCAACTTCATCATTTTTAAGATGTTTGTTATAAAATTTACTAACAGCCCTTATTGTTCCAACGGTTATTGAGGCAGAACTGCCTAAGCCACAACTCACTGGAATTTTTGAAGAAATTTCCATTTTAAACCCAAATTCTGGTTCTATATTTAGGTAATTTAATGTATTTCTTATAGCACAGAGGCAATATTTAAAATCACTCAAATTATTATCTAAATTTGAAATATTTAAATCTTTTATATTATTTAAATCCAAACTTAATGACGTGTTTAAATCCTTTAAATTTAATATTATTTTTCTTTCATTGATTTTATCAATTTTTATAGTTGATGTTAAATTGATAGCCATTGATACTGCTCTATATCCATAAACAACTGCGTGCTCTCCAAATAATATAACTTTTGAGGGAGTTTCAACTATCATAAATAAAACCTTACAAATTTTTTAACTTTATATACTCATTATATGCCTCTCTTGTAGTTCCTACAACAACTCTCTTATATTTATTTCCAGATTTATCAATAACCTCCTCTAATTTTCCTCTTGCAATAATCTCCTCTCCATTAAAACACTGTCCTGCATAAGTATGGGTGAAAGAAACAACCTCTTTTATATTTTCATCATTGTAGCACTCTATCTCATAAATTGCAGGATTGTCAAAGGCAAAATCATCATTTAATACAACTCCTTCTATTTCTACAAAGCCCAAATTTTTATATCTCTTATCACCATACTTTCCTTTAATTTCATCCCATTCCCTTGTAAATAGTAAATCAAACATTGTATTATTTACGACTCCTCTATTATACTTTCTCTTTTCATAAAATATAAATTCTTCATAAGTTAAAGTGTTATCTTTAATTCTCTTTTTATATGCAATTTTCCAAAAATTTTCAGACAATGGCTCTAATTTTCCATCTTCAAATGCCTGTTTCAATGCTTCTCTTCCTTTTTTATGCATCTCTCTACCATAGATTACAAAGTCAATGTCAGAATTTTTGTTATTTAACTTTAACAATAGAGATCCGCTAACTCCCATACTTTTAATTGGAACTCCATAATCCTCTAATATTAAAGATAATTTTCTACATTTCTCTTCCAACTCATTTAATTTATATTCTTCATTAACAATTTCCTTTAATCGTTCTTTTGGTTTTAATATTCTTTTTACATCTTCCTTAGGAATTGCGTGCATTAACACATCGATAGTTTCATCATAAAATAAATATTTATTAAAATTTTCCTCTAAGAATTTGTATGCCAAAGAACTTTCACTTATTTTTACATATTTTATTCCATTAATTTCTCTAATATTACTTATATCAACTTCAAAATTTACAAATTTATAAGGAACATATCTCAAAAAAGATAAAACTCTATCTTCTGGATGATAGTATGAATTTACAGCAAAGTATAATCCTTCATTAGTTTCTATAAAATCTCTAATCCTTACTCTCATACTACCACAGATTCTTTTATTTTTTCCAATCTTTTTAGACATAATTCAGAATATATCTTTCTCAACAATTCAATATCTATATTAATATTTCCATCTTTTATCGTAAATGGAATGATGTAATCTTTAATTTCTTTGTATGATGGATATTTTGAATTCTTCATTATATAATCTTTAAATGATGCATTACTTATAACTAATGCACCAAAGTTTTTTATATAATCAATTATAAAGTCATAAGCTTCATCTTTTGATTCAACTCTTTTAATTTTACATTTATCAATTAAATACTTCCAAATGTCCTTTTCTTTAATCTTATAGTATGTTTCCATATCTATGACAACTATTATGTTTTTAAATCCTGCATCTTTAATTTTTTTAATAAGATTTTCTATTGATTTAGATGAAAGATTAGATATATTTTCTAAAACAGTTATAGCATCAATAATAACAATCCTTCTTGAAGGCTTTGGTGGATATGTCCTTTTAAATATTTTTTTCTCTTTAATATATTCACCAAGTAAGGAAATAATTTCGCTATTTTCTAAATATTCCTCTAAATCATCTATTGTAGTAAATTTTGTAGAATACCAAGAAGGCCCTGAAATACCAAGAATCTTACTTAACATATCTTTTTTTATCTTCATTAATTTTTCTTTTTCTTTTAATTTATTATATAAATCTTTGAGACTTATAGTTTCATCTAATTTCATATCCATTAAAATCTTTAATAAATATCCCTCTTCAAATGTTTCTAACTCAAAGTTTTCACAAATTTTTTTTAATTCTTTATACTCCTTAAACTCCTTTTCGCTTGAAATCTCGAGAGTTTTTGCTATTCTATATTCTTCTGCATTTTTAAAACCTCTAAATAATGCATCATTATATTCATAGGCATCTTTAAATCCTCTTTTTAAGGCATCCTGATATTCATTATAATCACCAAAACCTGCTTTTAGTGCTTCAACTAATTCATCAAAATTCTTAAACCCTCTTTCTAATGCAAAATAATAGAGTTCAGCGTCATTTGAAAATTTCCTTTCTTCTAATATTCCATTATAAAGATAATATATACTATATTTATCATCAACTTTTTTTGCTATACCTTCTTCTTCAAGTTTTTTAAGTCCATCTATAAATCCAAGTTCTTTTGCTTTTTTGTAATCTTCAATATTTTTAAATCCAGAAGATTTATATTTTTTATATTCTTCAAGATTTTCAAATTGTAAATATTCGTAATATTCTTCAGCACTTAAACCTAATGATTTAGCTTCTATCATATCTGACAATGATTTAAATCCATTAGCAGGAATATAAAATATAACGCCATTATCCACAAAGAAAAATATTTGCTCAATATTATCTTCATATCTGTAAATTACATTTTTTCCAAGGACTCTGTGAGATTCAAGAAATTCCTCAACACTTTTAATTTTAACCTTTGGTAAATTTTCTATTTCATCGACCTCTATATATTTTATTAAATTTGCCCTTATTTTAAGGATATTTAAATTATATTTCATATTTTCACCAAATTTAAAATAGTAATTATTTAATAATTATTGTTTTCATTTACTTATAAAAAAATTTTAGTTTAATGTAATAAAATTTTCTCATCTCTAATTCCTGCTGAATATAAAACTTCTCCAAGACCTTTTCCAATACCATATCCTAAGTAGTATGTTAATTTAAATAATAATCCATTATCTTCATTTAATCCATACTCTACAATTTCTGGATTTGAGACATTTGCAAGTTCTTCCAATTTTTTCAATGCAGTTTCTTCTGTTCCAACTTCATCAACTAATCCCACTTTTTTAGCATCTTCTCCGGTGTATATTTTACCATCTGCTATTTTTAGAGTGTAATTTATTGAGAAATGCCTATATTTTGCAACCCATCTAATAAAATCCATATATGTTTCATTTATCATCTTTTGTAAGTACTCATATTCTTCTTTAGTCATAGGTCTAAATGGAGAGCCAATATCTTTATACTTTCCTGCCTTTATTGTAGTTACATTTATTCCAAGTTTTTTCATCAAGCCATAGTAATGTATTATGTCCATTCTAACTCCAATACTTCCAACTATTGAATCCTTCTCAGCAACTATATAGTTGGCTGGTGCTGAAACCATATAAGCCCCTGAAGCATCTAATCCTTCAACATAAACAACTACTGGCTTTTTCTTTGCAAGTTCTGCTACTTTTCTTGCCAATTTTTCACTGGCTATAACTTCACCACCCGGAGAATTAACTATAAGTAAAACTCCTTTAACTGAGTCATCTTTTTCTAATCTATCTAATAAATTAATGTAATATCTCGCATCTTTTTTATTACCAAATAATAATCCAGAATCTTGATCATAATTAAAATAAATTTCATTGCATAGATAAACCTTTGCTATTTTCTCTCCTCCAAATAAATTTATACTTTCATTTGATAAACTCATAACTACCAATATAGTGGCTCCTACAATTCCAATTAAAACAACAAAAAGAATTATTAATATTAAATAGATTTTTTTCATTTTTTCCCTCTATTAGTAATATCTTTTTATTTTTTATTCTTTAATTGCCTTTTTTTTAAATTTTTCAAACAATTCAATAATTTTCTCATCTTTTTTGACTTTTTTCTTAGGTTTCTTAGATAAATATTTTTTCCATCCCTCTCTTGGTCTAAATAATGTTATAACATGTCCTACTACACTAACAACCTCTGCATCACACGCCTTAGAAAGTTTATCTGCAATTTCATATTTGTCTTCATATAGTAAGGCAGTTTTTCTAACCTTAACTTTTATTAACCCTCTCGCTTTCAACTGCCTATCAACTTCCTTAATAACCTTCTCACTACCTTCCTTTCCAACCCAAACAACAGGCTCTAAATGGTGAGCTTTAGCTCTAAGCATCCTCTTCATTTTTCCAGTAAGTCTCCTTTTTTGTTCATTATTTTGCTCTTCTGTCATTAAGTATCACCAAAAATATTTTAATTAATAGTTATAAATAGTTATAGAGATGTTAAACTATATAAAATTTTTATTCCTCTTTTTTATTTCCCTTGATAAACTCCATAACTCTTTTGTGTAATTCCATAATCATCCTTCTCTTATCTTCCATAAATATAACATCTGATGACGCAAATACTATTAAATTAAACGCAAATGGAGAAGGAGTTGGTAATTTTAAATAATATATTTTTCTCTTTTTTATTTTTTCGAAATAGTCTAAAGCGTTCTCAATATCCAAAGAATCCTCTAAAATCTCCCGAATTGTTTCTCTATATAGTGGATGATTAACCTCTTTACAGTATTTTAAAAGCATCTCAGCATTAAATTGTTGTTTCTCCACACTAATCTTCTTATTCATATATCTTCGTAAAATCATAAAGCCCCTTGTAGCAACATGTCGAAATCTTCTCTTTATAATATCACTTCTTTCAATAGATTCCCTAACATTTTTAACAATGTCTATATTTAGTAATTCCACAATATCAGATTTTGTTATTTTTCTATTCTTTGGAAGTATCAAAGCAAATCCATAGTCATTTACTGATATTCTTACATTACAATTTTTAATTTTAGAGATGTAATTGGCAAAAGCTCTTGCCAAAGCCTCATTAGCCCTCCTTCCTGCAACAAAGTGGAATATATAATATCTTCTCTTCTCTTCGTCAAAATTTTCTATTAAAACTTTCTCATCGTCAGGAACAATTGCATACTTATTTTGCTCTTCTATGTAGTTTTTTACTGCTTTAGATGTTTTCTCATCAATATCATACTTATTTTTAATATCCTCAACTTCTTTATGTAAAACTTCTTTCCTAAATTTTTCTATATCTAATGCCAAATCATAAGCAAGAGGCAACTGTTCAGAAAACCACGCTGGAATTGTTGGATTTTCATTAAACACCTCTTTAACCATAATTTTGTTTCCTCTACTACCTAAATACTTATAGGTTTTTCCTCCTAAAACAAATATATCTTCTTTCATCAACTTTTCAGCAAACTCTTCCTCAACCTCACCAACATATCTTTTTCCATCATAGACAGATATAGATGTCTCATCAGGAATTGTTCCAACATTCATATAGTAAATTGCTCTAACATTTTTCCCTCTCTTACCAAATTTGTTATCTTTTAACCATATTTTAGCATAAACCTTTTTTTCTTCAATACTTCCAGATAAGTATCTTAAAACATCTAAGAAATCCTCTTTACTTAAATCTTTATATGGATATGCTCTTTTAATTAAATTATATGCTTCATCAACATCCCAAACCTTTTCCAAAGCCATTCCCACAATATGTTGTGCCAATACATCTAAACAGTTCTTTGGAATATGTATTTTATCAATTTTACCAATTTTAGCATCATAAGATAATATAACATTTTCAATTAAATCGTCTCTATCAAAAGGAATTATTATTCCCTTACTCTTTTCGTGAAGTTTATGCCCACTTCTTCCAATTCTTTGTAAAGCCCTCGAAACACTCTTTGGAGAACCTAAGAGAATAACTAAATCAATGCTCCCTATATCAATTCCCAACTCTAAGGATGTTGAACTAATAACACACGACAGTTCTCCTTTTTTTAATTTTTCTTCAACCATTAATCGATGTTCTCTACTTAAAGAAGAATGATGTGTCTCAATATTCTTTATACCCATCTTTTTTAAATGAAATGCCACTCTTTCAGTTGCGCTCCTTGTATTTGTAAATATTAAAACTGTTCTATGCTCTTCAATAAGTTTTTTTAATAAATTGTATAATCTTTTACTAATCTCTTCAGAAGGAGTATATATAAAGTCATCAACTGGTGATAAAACTTTTATTTCCATATCTTTTTTGTAGCTAACATCTACAATGTAGCAATCTCTTCCATTACCTACTAAAAATTTGGCAACTTCTATTAAAGGATGAATTGTTGCAGATAACCCAATTCTTATAAAGTTTGCTATTCTATTTAACCTCTCTAAGGATAAAGAAAGATGAACACCTCTTTTATTTGTTAATGCATGAATTTCATCAACTATAACATATTTAATTCCTTCCAATAACTTAGAAAATTTTGGAGAGCATAAAGATATTGCCAAAGATTCTGGAGTGGTTATCAATATATGAGGTGGTTTTTTTAACATCCTTTGCTTTTGAGAACTCGTAGTATCACTCGTTCTTACAGCCACTCTAATCTTATCCAACTCAATTCCTAATTCTTTAGATACTTCGTAAATCTCCTTTAATGGTTCCTTTAAATTTCTTTCAATATCATTATTTAAAGCTCTCAAAGGAGAAACATAAAGAATATAAATTCTATCCTCTAACTTTTTTTCCATAGATAATTTTATCAATTCATTAATCCCTGCTAAAAAAGCAGATAATGTTTTTCCACTTCCAGTTGGTGAGCAAATTAAAATATTTTTTCCTTCGTGTATTTCCTTAATTGCATATCTTTGTGGAGGAGTAAAAGTTTTATATTTTCTTCTAAACCATTCTTTTACTGGTTTTTCTAAAATCTTATAAATTTCCTCGTCAGAATGTTCCTTCTTTAAATATTCTATTTTTCCCATAGTTATCCCAAAAAGTATTATAATATTCTATATCTCCCCGGCTTTGGTTCGTCAATATCACCATACTTAACTAATTTTTTAATAATATTTTCTAATTCATCCTCTTTAATTCCTTTCTTTTTTGCCTCCTCAGCAATATCAACATACTCAACAAGTTCTGATTTTTCTGCCAATTCTTTAATTATTTCATATACAACAATTAATTTATCCCTTTCTTTCTTAGAAACTCCCAATATTTTATCAACATCAAATATTCCTGTCTCTGGGTCATAGGCAATTTCTTTTAGGCATTCAGTGATAATATTTATTGCTTCCTTGGCATCTTCTTCATCAACTACATCCTTTAACTTTGCCTTTGCATGAGCTTCAGCAATTCTTATAGCAGATTCCAACTGTCTTGCAGTTATTTGGTGCTTTTTTCTCATTTCAACATAGTAATTAATAAATAATTCTTTGGCTCTTTCGCTAATTACTGGCTTTTTTTGCCTTGCGTAGTAAATGTATTTTATTATAAACTCCTTGTCAATCTTTACGCCATCAACTTCCAAATAATTTAGCCCTATTTTTTTATTTATATTGTCATCTAAATAAGCCCTATGTAAGTCAATAATATATTCGGCAATGTCTCTATCTCTATTCTTATCAGAAACATCTCTAATTGGAAATATTAAGTCAAATCTACTTAATAATGGGGCAGGAATGTTAATCTGCTCAGCTACAGAAACCTCTGGATTAAATCTACCCCATCTTGGATTACATGCTGCCAATATTGCACATTCAGCAGGCAATTTAGCATTAATTCCTCCTTTACTAATATGAATTGTTTGACTTTCCATTGCCTCTAAGATATAACTTTGCAAATCTTTATTAACAGTCAATTCATCAATACAGGCAGTTCCCTTATGTGCTTTAACCAATAAACCTGGTTTTATAACCCATGTATCTTCTCCAATTTCAGTTTTTTCCCTAACTACTGCGGCAGTTAAACCAACACCAGTTGCAGTAGTAACTGAACCATATAAATTACCAGGAATTTCAGCAATTTTTCTTAAAATTACTGTCTTCCCAATGCCTGGATCAGTAATTAAAAGTATATGTATATCTGCCCTTTTACCTGGTTTTTTCACTCCCTTTATTTGTTGCAAAAATACAGCTTTTTTTATTGCTGAATGTCCCCTAATTTCAGGAATTAATCTATCAGCCAATATATCAATGATATCCTGCCTTTTAGCTAATTTTTTAATATTTTCAATATCTGAATTAGTTAATTTAATTTTAACATCTCCATCTAAGGCTTCACAATGTATTGCCTTAACATAAATTTCATATATAGGAAGTTTTTTGCTCTTTCTAATTTTTATTGGAACGCCAGTTATTTTAACTCTTCCAGCATACACCCCTGAACTGTTCTCTAAAAACACAGTTACATACTTTGGAGGTTCTTCTGGATTTTCCATTAAATCTAAGGGTTGCTGAACTTTTATTTCTTGAAAATCAGTATATGTTGATTTATTCTCAATTAAATTTAATTCTGAGCCACATTCACATACAGATTTTTCACCCTCAAAATTCAAAATATCTATCTCCTTATAATATTCTCTTCCACATTTTGGGCATATATAATAGGCATATTTTAACATTGGTCTAATTTTTGATGCCATTACAATGATTCCTTCAAATTCTACCAACTTCCCTAAACTATTGCTTCTAATATCCTCTACTGTAAAAATCTCCCCTTTCCTTGTAGTTTTAAAAATTTTTGGTAAATTCTTTACTGAAACTATTATGTTTTTTGGATATTCGTTTTTTAAAGTGTAGTATGCCTCATAGTAACACTCTTTTATAAATTTAATACCCTTTTCAGGATTATCTACTAAAAACTCTACAAATTCCATTAACCCATATTCATAAAGTTTATTTAAATCAATTACAATTTTTTCACTGTCTAATATAATATCCTCTTGGTGAATATTCCTTAAATATGCAACTAAATAGTCTTTAAAGTCTTCTAATGTTTCCATATCCATAGTTGCATCCCCACAAAATAGAAGTTTATTAATTTATTTTAATTAATTCATCTTTTTATTTAAATGTTCTATATAATTAACGACTTTTAAAACTCCCATGGCTATTCCTTCAACTTCAATTCCTCCTCTCCCCTTACATCCGTCTCCAACTAAAAAGAGTTTATCATTTACAATATTATCTATATCTGTTCCATTAGAAGCGTGATTTACTGGCCAACTTTCTCTATATGACTGTATATGCAAGATTCTATAATCTTTACCTTTAAATAATCTATCAATATCCTCCAAACCTAAATCTATCTCTTTTTTTACATTGTTAGTTATTTGTGCTTGATGAGTCATAACTAAGTGCCATCCTTCAGGGGCTAAGGATTTATCTACATTTGTCACTTGATTCAATCCATTAATTCTTTCACATTCTGGTGTAAAGAGAACTCCTCCATGCCTTATAATTCCCTCCTTTGTGGCTATAGATATTTTTATACCTTTGGATGGCTTTGGCTTTGATTTTAAAAATTTTATATTACAAATTTTTTGTGTTTCAATTGGGGATATATTACTAACAACTACATCAAATTCGTAATCATCAATATATGCTTTCTCATCAATCTCTATTTTTTTAACTTCATATTCTTTAATAATTTTTCCATTATTTGTTTTAATAATTCTCAAAAGTTCGTCAATAACTGCCTTACAGCCACCAATGGGAATTCCTGGACCTCCAAATTTATAATAATTTTTAGCAATTTCAATAATTTCACTCATTGGAGTTTCATAGGCAGTTAAACTTAAAGCCCATCCTGTAAATGCATTCCCTATTTTTAGAGCTAACTCAACATCTTCTAAGAACTCTCCAAATGAAATATTTTTATCAACATTTCCTAACTTTAGCTTAGCAGACATTGTTATAGCCTTAATCTTATCTTTAAATCCTAAAAGAGAAAATAAATCTTTGTATAAATATTCTTTTCCATTAATTAAAAAAGTTCCATCAGGATTTGAATTTATAATTTTTACATTAGCTCCTGCCTTTCTTAATAACTGAGCTAAATATCCATCATTTCCGTGCGGTATCATATGTAAAGCTCCTGTTGTTAGTTGAAATCCTTCATATTCCAAATTAGTAAATCTCCCACCCAAAAATGGAAGTTTTTCAAATATAACAACTTCATGATTCTTAGATAACAATGCTCCTGTTAATAAGCCTCCCAATCCACCACCAACTATGCCAATCTTCATAACAATGTCCTCCTATGTTTTTTAATTTTTATTTTTAACTCTGTGAATAGATAAGTAGAGATATAACTTAAAATTAAGACGAAAATGAAGTATAAAATAAAGTAACTTACACTATTATAATATTGAATATTAAGGTTAATGATGCTATTATTTAAAAATTTTAAAAAATTGTTGTTTAATACTCCCTTAAGTAGTTGATAGATTCCCCTTATAAATAAATCATATCGCACAAACAAATAATGGATAAGATAGATTCCAAAAGAATATTGTCCAATTTTTAAAATTATATTAAAAATCTTTTTGTTGTGTATATAGTTCGATAATTTAAAGAGTAAGATGAATAGTAATATACTATATCCAGTAATACCAAAATAATAAAAGTAGAAATGAAAATCATTATAAAATTTAAAAGTTTTTAGATATAAGCCGTCTAATATTATATAAACTGCTAAAATACTCCATAAAATTAGAATTCTAATTAAGTTTTCCTTATCATTGAAAAATTCATTTTTAAATTTTCTAATGTTTAAACCTAATATACATCCAAATAAGAAAAAATATGCCTGAGTAATCATTAAGGGGAAGCCCCATGATAGTATATGAAGATAACACACAGAGTATATGGAAATAATACCAAAAATTATGAATACTACTAAATTTGTAAGCAATTTTTTAGAATTTAGATATTTCGCAATACTTATAAAGATAGGAAATAATATATAAAATTGAAAGATTAGTGGTATAAAGTATAAATGAGGAGCTACATAACCAGATATAATGTATTTTAAGAAATTAATCACACTAAAAGATTCTCCTCGGGCAATATGAAAAAAATAATAATATATCAACACAAAAAATAAATAGGGGATAAATATAAAACTAATCCTTTTTTTAATAAATGATATGTAATTTATCCCGTTGTTTGCATATTTATACGATAATACCATTCCACTAATAATTATAAAAAACGGAACTGCAAATCTTGTGAGGTTGTTCATTAATACATAAAATAATTTGTAAAATATATTTAAATCAAATATTCCATAACTACTTACGTGGATAGCAATAACCCGTTCTAGTTCTCCGCTACAAATGGAACAAATCGTAGCGGAGAACCTTCCAGCCTCCCAACTTCATCGGCTGGCAATCGGGGGGAACGGAAACTCCCCACATCTTCAGCTTAATAGCAGTCCCATTCGGGCTTAGTTTCCCCCACATATCGGGACTGCCATGTTATAATATTATCGTTAAAAGTATTATTTAAAATTTTTGGATAGTGTTTTATAGAAACAAAAGTATAGATTTGTTTTGTATGTTCTATTTAAGGAAACTGCCCAATATTGCAATACCTCTAAGATAATCCAGTTCAACAATTCTTTTCAATATTTCACCATTTATTAAATTATATTTAGTTATATTTTAATTTTAAAACTCTATAATTCTCCAAATCTTAAATACTTTGATATTTTTTTAGCTAACATCTGTTGATTATGCCACGAACCATAGAATATTCCTTTGGGAATCTCATGTCTCATAGCCATTATTATTTTTTTATCAACAACCCCGGGATTTGCCTTTGCAAAAGGTGTTTGTGGTAATGGAATAAAAGCATGAGCGTGTATTTTAACGCCTAATTTTATAAAATCTTTCATAACCTTTATTGTTTTCTCTATATCCTCCTTAGTCTCTCCAGGTAATCCAAAAATAAAATCTAAACTTACATTAATTCCTTTTTTTATTGCTGTATCTACAGCTTTATAAATATCATCAACTGTATGCCCTCTATTACACAACTCTAAAACTCTATCACTTCCAGACTGTGCTCCAATAACTAAACTTTTATTATATGTATATTTTAAAATTAAGTCAGTTGTTTCATCATTAACATGCTCTGGTCTAACCTCTGAAGGAAATGTTCCAAAGAATATTCTCCCATCTTTACCTAAAATTTCTTTAATGTTTTTTAGTAAATTTTCAAGTTTGTCAATATTAACATCTTTTCCAGTTTTAGAACCATATCCAAAAGCATTTGGTGTTATAAATCTAATATCTTTTAAATTTCTTTCAGACATTATTTCAACATATTTACATATATTTTCAATACTTCTATGTCTAACATTTTTTCCAAATATTCTTGGTGTTTGACAGAAATAACATTTATAAGGACAGCCTCTCGTTATCTCTATATGTCCAAATTTGTTATATTTTATTGGAAATGGCGGATACTTATTTAAATCAATAGGTTTTCTTTTTCCAGTGTATATAAATTTATCCTCTTCAAAATAACATATTCCTTTAACTTTTTTATAATCTTCATTCTCACTAACTGACATAATAAATTCTGGAAATGTCTCTTCTCCCTCTCCTATACAAACTACATCAAACCCTAACTTTAAAGTTCCCTTCGGATCTCCAGTAGGATGAGATCCTCCAGATAAGTAAATTATTTTATTACTATATTCTTTATATTTAATTTTTAGTTTTTTCATTAATTCATAGGTTTTCCATAACTCAGTTGTAAAAAACGATATTGCAATAATTACTTTATCATACCTCTTTAAAATTCTTTCTAAGTTATAAATATCTTTTTTATTGGCAAAGTATATAGGAAAATTATCAAAGTATTCATTAACCTCTAATGCTCCAATCAATGCATTAAAACTATTTTTGTGTTGTTTTGTATAATAAACTACCAAAGCCGTGTTTTCTCTCATATCAACCCCTAAACATTTATTCTTTAAAAAATAACATAATATAAATATGACAAAAATTATATTAAGGATTTCTTTAAAAGTTAATGCTAAAAATTTTTTGGTGAAATAATGGAAATTGGAACTCCTCTTTTAAAAGGTAGTGTTAAATTTTTATTGTTAGGAAGTGGAGAGTTAGGGAAAGAGGTTGTTATTGAAGCGCAAAGATTAGGAATTGAATGTATTACCGTAGATAGATATCAAAATGCTCCAGCTATGCAGGTGGCTCATAAAAGTTATGTTATTGATATGAAAGATTACGATACTATAATGGCGATTATTGAAAGGGAAGAGCCAGATTACATAGTTCCAGAGATTGAGGCAATAAATACTGATGCGTTAATAGATGCTGAAAAAGATGGATATACTGTTGTCCCAACAGCAGAGGCAACAAAAATAACAATGAATAGAGAGTTAATAAGAAGATTAGCCGCTGAAAAGTTAAAATTAAAAACTGCTAAATATGAATTTGCAAATTCTTTGGAGGAGTTAAAGGAGGCCGTTGAAAAAATTGGATTACCTTGTGTTGTTAAACCAATTATGTCCTCATCTGGAAAAGGGCAAAGTGTAATTAAAAAAGAAAAGGATATAGAAAAAGCGTGGATTAGAGCAAAAGAAGGAGCAAGAGGAATAGGAAATAGGGTTATTGTTGAAGAGTTCATAAACTTTGATTACGAAATAACATTATTAACAGCAGTTACAGAGGAAGGAACTAAATTTTGCGAGCCAATAGGGCATATTCAGATAGATGGAGATTATCACGAAAGTTGGCAACCTCACGAAATGGGTGAGTTAAAAGAACAAGCACAAGAGATAGCAAAAAAGATAACCAATGCATTAGGAGGTTATGGAATATTTGGAGTAGAAATGTTTGTTAAAGGAGATGAAGTTATATTTAGTGAGGTTTCACCAAGACCACACGATACAGGAATGGTTACGATGATAACCCAAGAGATGAGTGAGTTTGAGATTCATGTTAGGGCAATATTGGGCTTACCAGTTTCAACAAAACTTATTACACCAGGAGCAAGTCATGTAATAAAAGCAAACATAAACAAATATGCTCCAAAATATTATATAAAAGAAGCATTAAAAGTTCCTAATACAAAGTTAAGATTGTTTGGTAAGCCGAATGCAAAAGTAGGTAGAAGGATGGGGGTTGCTTTAGCTTATGCAAACTCTATTGAGGAGGCAAGAGAACTCGCAAAAAGATGTGCCAATGCTGTTAAGATAGAATAATTTTTCATTAATTTAAATTAAATTATGATTTTTTAGAATTTCTTTGGCTTTGGCTAACAATTTATTTTCTTTAATAATTTTTTGTATATATTCTCTATCTGGAAACTCTAATGCATCTACTGGACATAACTTTTTGCAGGTAGTGCAGGCAACTACACAGTTGTAAGGTCTGGCAACAACAGGTTTCTTCTTTTCTTTATCCCAATCAAATACTACTCTATTTGCACAGGTTATAAAACATAATCCGCAACCAATACATTTATCATAGTTTATTTTAGGATACCATTCAATTTTTTTCCTATCAATTCCCCACCATGGTTTTTTACTCCAATCTTTTATTACTCTACCTAAGGCATCTTTTCCTATAATTGGTAAATCTTCACTCAAATTTTCACCTCATTAAATATTTTATTATTTTTATTATTCAAAAATAATATTTTTCTCAATTTCACAGTTTAAGGTATTACTAATTAAACATTTTTTAGAGCCATTTAAAACTAATTTCTTTAATTCTTCTTTATTATCCAATTCAGTATTATCAATTTTTAGATAAATATTTAATATTACTTTTTTTATTCGACCCTCTTCAAAAGATTTTTCAACAGATCCATCTACTTTTATCTTAGCCTCTATGTTATTTTCTTTTAATGTATTTCCAACTGCTATACAAATACACCCACATAGTCCTGCTAAAAATAAATCCATTGGAGATATTTTTTCTTTTGTAGAACCTTTACCTCCCCTTGAATGAATACTTAATCCTTTAATATTTAACAAAGTTTCAAACATATCATAAAATTCAGCGGAAATTTCCTTTTTCTCATCTTTACTTACAATAATATCAACAATCTTAGCTATAAATTTTTTTCTTTCATTTTCAGGAATTTTATCTAAAAACTTTTCTAAAGCTAAGGGCATCATTTTTGGCATCATCTTTGGAGCCATTTCTTTGGCTATTTCTGAGTTCATCATTTCCATTATCATTTCTGGATTCATTATTTCACCAATTATTTAAAATTATGTTATATACATTAGGAATAGTATTATTTATAATTTTCGATTAATTAATGTATTTTAATATTTTTTATGTTTATTTGAATATTTAAATATTATTAATAAAGAATTAAAGTATTAGTATTAATGATATTTTTTAGTTAAAATACATCCAGGATCTTCTCTTAAATAATCTTTAAAATATGAGTAAGCTCTTGCTCTACAACCCCCACATACATATTTATATTTACATTTTCCACAAATAATTAACTTTTCTCTAATTCTTAAATCATTCAAAACTTTATTATTTTTCCAAAATTCTAAAAAATCTTCTTCATCATTAAATTCTCTAATATTCCCTAATTTTAATGGGAAAAATACACATGGTTGAATATCCCCATTAGCTCTTAAACTTAAATAAAATCTACCGCATCCACAGCCACCAATAAAGTTTGCTAAACTCTTTAATCTGTCATCTCCATCTAAATCAACATTTGCAAAGTGCGTAGCAAGATAATATTTGTTATGCTCTAACGCTGTTCTTGAATAATATGGAGCAGTGGATAAAAAGGCAGTTTTACATTTTTTGTTAGTTTCATTCATTAACTTATCCCATAATAGATTAAGTAATTCTTCTCTCTCTTCGGCAGATAAATCTATATCAAAATCCCCCACACCTACAGGAATGTAGTTATATAGTATAAAGTAATTTACTCCCAACTCTTCAGATAAATCAATAACATTTAGAACATCTTTATAGTTTAATTTAGTAGCAGTCATTGATATTCCACAGCAGATTCCTTCCTCTATAACATTTTTTATTCCCTCAATAGTTTTGTCATAAATGCCTTTAATTCCTCTAAATTTTTCATGAGTCTCTTTAGTACCATCTAAACTAATTTGAACAAAATCAACATTATGCTCTTTTAATTTTTTCACATTTTCTTTATTTAATAGTGTTCCATTTGTAGCTATTGAAATCTGCATTTCATAACTTTTAGCTCTATCTATTAATTCAAATAAATCTTTTCTCATTAATGGTTCTCCCCCAGAAAATGCAATAGCTACTATTCCAGCATTACCCAATATATCAACAACTTTCTTAGCCTCTTCATTATTTAACTCATCTTCTAGTGGCTTTCCAGCATTTGCATAGCAATGCTTACATTTAAGATTACATCTATATGTTACATCCCAAACTACTAAAAATGGAGCCCCTGAAACAAATGGCTTTTTTACTCCAAAATATGCTAATCCTCTTATCACACTTATTAATCCTTTTTTAAAATAAGGATCTTTTAAATAATTTTTGAATTCATCAATATATTTCTCTCCAGCAAATGTCTTTAAACCTCTATTAATAATATCTTTTAAAAGTTTATATTTAATTGAACAAATATCTTCCCCATTAATGTATGCATCTATATAATTTTCAATTATTAATTTACCATTAGAATCTTTTTTAAATAAATCTAAGATTTGTCTTTTTACCAGAGGATTTAAAATAAATTTTGAAAAAATTAAAGCCATATCTTCAAGTTCCATAGTATCACTATTTACATTTAATAATAGCATTTAAAAATTTTTATATTACACTTAATATTTATAATTTTAGTTGATAATTATTTTAATTAGTTCAAAAATAAAAAATTTAAATAACATAATAAAGTGATAGTATGTTTAAAAATATTAAAAGTTTTATTATAATATTAGTAGTTACTATATCATCTTTTATTTTTGGATATATCGTTGGAGTTTCACAGCCCATGTATTCTGAAAATTCTATTATTCAGTATTTCAAAAATCCAAAGCCTTTTACAGTTGAAGATATTAGTATGCCTGTAACTTACTATGGAACAATAAAAGGAGAATACATTGGTTATCAAATAACTCCTCACAATGTAAATGAAGAGGCAAGAAAATGCTTTTATAAATACTTTAAATTAAAGGATAAAGATCCAGAAGAGGCTGAAAAATATTTAAAGAGAGGTTTATTTTTAACAGAATATTTAATTTCTCAGGCAGAAAAAGAAACTGTAAATTTAAATGGAAAAAATATTACCTTTATTATTTGGAGGTATAATTTTGATTTTCCAGAGTATAATTTATCAAGAGGTTGGACTGGCTCTCTATGTCAGGCAGGATGCATGAAAACTTTGTATTTAGCATATAAATGCACAAATGATAAAAGGTATTTAATTTTAGCAAAAGAGGCGTTAAATGCCTTTATAGTGCCTGTTGAAAAGGGAGGTTTATTAAAAATAAGAGTAAAAGATAATAAAACTTACTATTGGTATCCAGAGTATGCATCAAAAAATCCACCTTATGTTTTAAATGGATTTATAACCTCTGTTATTTGGATTGGAGAGTTTGCAAATGAAACAAATGATAAAGAGGCTTATTTTTTATATAAAGAGGGATTAAGATCAATAAAAGCATTTCTTCCTGATTACGATGCAGGAGATTGGAGTTATTACGATGCGTTAAAACATAGATGTAATGAACATCTCCAAAGATTACAGATGTTATGGTTATATAATCTAACTAAAGATAAAATATTTTTAAAATACTACAATAAATGGAAAGAATAAATTGGGATAAAAATGAACTGGAAGGGACATGTAATTTTAGGACTTATATTTGGGTTACCTTTTATTTCTTCCCCAGAACAGATATTTTTAGTTTTATCAGGGGCTTTTTATCCAGATTTAGACCACGAGGTTAAAGAGGATATTGTAAAGAGAGGTATTATAATTTCAGGTGGAATTGTATTAATTAATATTTTACTTTATTTTTTTGAAAAAAGTTTGTTTAATATTGATTTATTTGTTTTAGGAGTTTCAGTTTTTTTAATCTTTTTAATTCCATATTTTTCAGAGCATAGAACTTATACTCATACTATTTGGTCGTTGTTATTTGTCTCTATAATTATTGGTTTTTTATCTTACAAACTTTCATTTATTTCAAAGGTTTTTGCTGGATTAATATCTTTGTTAATGGTTACTAATGAAGTTTTATTGGGAAAAATAATAGTATATGTTATTTTTGTATGGGCCATTTTAGATATTATTAATCTAAATCCAAATATTAATGGTGTTTTACATTACATATTACCAGTTGCTATTGGTTATTATTCCCATATAGTAGGAGATTCCTTAACACCAGCGGGTGTTAGGATTTTTTATCCAATATCTAAATATAAATTAAGAAAAAAAGGAGGATACATATTAATAATATTCTGGCTAATTTTTGTTATATTATTTTGGTTAAGAAATCTCAATATGATATAATTAATAACCTAAATTTTATTAGATTTCATAGGATAGAAGATTTTCTTTAATTTTATTTATTTTATTAATTTTTTCATTTACTTCTTTTTCATATTTTTCTAATCTCTCTTTAAATGCCTTTATTCTTTTTTCAACTTCCTCGGGGGAAGGGCCTCCAATAACATTTCTCATTTTGACATTTTCATAAGGATTTAATACCTTTTTTATCTTTTCCTCATCTACTTTCAAATTGTATTTTTGTAAAACCTCTTTTATAACTTCCAATATATCTCTCTTTTCTTCAATTGACTTTCTAACAACCTCACCAACGATTCCGTGGGCAGTTCTAAATGGTATATTTGCCTCCTTAACCAATGTGTCAGCCAATTCTGTAGCAGTAGAATAATTTGCATATGCCAACTCTCTCATTCTATCTTTATTAACTTTTAAAGTTTTTAACATTCCATGAATCATTTTTATTGTGTCTATTGTAATATATACACTCTCCCATAAATTAGGAGTAATTTCCTGCAAATCTCTATTGTAAGTATTTGGTAGAGCCTTTAATATTGTTAATGCAGTAACTAAATTTCCATTTAATTTGCAAAGTTTAGCCCTTGCAATTTCAGCAACATCAGGATTTTTTTTCTGAGGCATTATAGAGGATGTTGAGCAATATTCATTTGCTATTTCAACAGTTCTAAACTCATAAGTTGAAAATAGAACTAACTCTTCGCAAATTTTTGATAAATTAGTTCCTAATATTGATAAATCAGCCATAACTTCCAATATAAAATCTCTTGCAGAGACACCATCCATTGAGTTCTCTATTAATTTGTCAAATCCTAAAAGTTCCTTTGTTCTCTCTCTATTAATTTTAAATCCCGTTGTTGCCAACGCTCCACAACCTAATGGAGAAATATTGATTCTTTTATATGTATCAAATAATCTCAATATATCTCTTTCAATTGCTGAAACATAACTTAATAGATGATGAGCAAATGTTGTTGGCTGAGCGTGTTGTAAATGAGTGTATCCAACTGTTAAAGTGTGCTTATGCTCATCTGCCAACTCTAATAAATCTTTTAGCATATTAATCAATAATTTACTAATTTCTAAAACCTTCTCCCTCAATACTAATCTTAAATCTGTTGCTACTTCATCATTTCTACTCCTTCCAGTGTGCATTCTTCCAGCGACATCTTCACCAAGTTTTTTAATTAACTCATTTTCAATAACCATATGTATATCATCTAAGGAAGGGTCTAAGTTTAAACATTCTATCCCATTTTTGTAAATTCCTTTCAAACCTTCAATAATCTTTTTTGCAGTATCTTTATCTATAATTCCCTCCTCATAAAGCATTATTACATGGGCTATGTCACACAAAATGTCTGCTTCAAAAATTTCTTTGTCAAAATCTAAACTTGTTGTGTATTTTGCTACATCTTCCTTAATAGAGTTCCCTAATCTACCTCTTCTCAAAATGTTCATAATTCTCACCATATCTTGTATTGTTATTTTATATAAAAAATTTAGTACGAATAAAAAAAGATATTTAGGATTTTGAAAATATTAATATTATTTATAAGAAATATTTGGTGATTAAATGAGTTTAAAATTATTAAAAACAATTATGGATAACAAAATATTTAATAATAAGATTATATTTTTGGAAATATTTCTAATTGGTATAGCAACAGTAATAGCATCCCATTACAATAATAAAATTTTTTTAGTAATTTTAGGAATAATATCATTGCCAATTGCTGTGATAGTTCTTATTAAACTATTATTTTATATGAAATATACTCAAAATATAGATTAATATATAAAATTTCAAAAGCAATTTTAATAATTATGATTTTATTACTCATATTTGTTGAAATTTTAGTAATATATGTTATTATTGTATAAAATAATTCCTTAAAATTCCTATATTTTCAATTTTACACTCTACGACATCTCCAACTTTTAACTCTCCTACGCCAGGAGGAGTTCCTGTGGAAATAATATCTCCAGGATATAGTGTCATTATTGATGAAACAAATTCTACCAATTCATAGACATCAAAAATCATATTTTTAGTGTTAGATTTTTGTTTAACTTCATTATTAACTCTACACTCAATATTTAGGTTCATTGGGTCTATGTCTTTAACTATTCTTGGACCTATTGGACAAAATGTATCAAATGACTTAGCCCTCGTCCATTGCCCATCTTTCTGCTGTAAATCTCTTGCAGTTACATCATTTAAAATTGTGTATCCCATTATGTAATCCTCAGATTCTGATTTTTTAACATTTTTACATTTTTTTCCTATAACAATTGCTAATTCAACCTCATAATCAACTCTTTTTGAAATTTTTGGTTTTATAATGTAATCTTCATTATATATAATTGCAGAAGTAGGCTTTAAAAATATTATTGGATATTCGGGAATTTCCATATTTAACTCCTTAGCGTGGTCTATATAGTTCAAACCAACGCATACAATCTTTGTAGGATTTATACTTCTTATGTCCATTTGACCACCAACATTAACATTTTATTTATCTAAAATTACAACTTTTCCATCTACAACATCAATTTTAACTAATGTTTTAATTTTATAGCCAGTTTTTTCTTCAACTTCTTTTTTACCATTTCCTCTTTCTATAACACATATTATATCCTTTATCTCAGCCCCTGCTTTTTTTAATGCCTCAATTATAGCAATCATCGTTCCTCCCGTAGATATAACATCATCTACAATTACTACTTTATCTCCCTTATTTATTCCATTTAAATATAATTGTCCTTTACTATAACCAGTAGTTTGAAAAACAGGAATTTCTCCTGGCAACTTATACTCTCTCTTTCTCATAATTACATAGGGTATATCAGTATATAAAGAGAGGATAGTTGCCAAAGGAATTCCCATAGCCTCGGCAGTTACTATTTTATCAACATCCTCAAAGTTTCCAATTTTGATTATTCTTATTGCAACTTCTCTCAACAATTTTGGCTCTACAATTGGGACTCCATCAGTTATTGGGTGAATAAAATAATGATAATTTCCTCTTTTTACAATAGGACAGGATTTTAAAGTTTCTTCTAATAGCAATGTTCCACCTCCAATTTACTGTATTTTATAAACTCCAGGTATGGGCTCAAGGATTTCCCCAGATTCTATTAATTCAGATAAATACTTTTCTAAATCTTCCTCTGAAAGTTTAACCATACCAGAGAGTTCTTCAAATGTAATTTCTCCAAATTTTTCAATAAGAGATAATATTTTTTCTTTTATAACTTCTGGATCTAAATTTTCAATTTCTATATCTTCTTCAAATTCTTCCTCTTTATCTTCATCATCTGCCAATTCAGCATTTTCTAATAAATATTTTCTCGTCTTTTTTATTTCCAAATCTCTAAGTTTTATCCACTTTTCATCCCTAACTTTAATAATTTCAGCCATTAAATATTTATCTCCATTGAATGTTCTTGGTCTTCCAATTACATCAACAATATCTCCCTCTTTGATATAAACTGGTTTATCTTCAAAATACTTAACATTAACTCCATCAACATAAAAAGATAAAATTTCTCCAACATTTATATTTTCCACTTTTCCTAAAATTCTTACTCTTCTAACCTTTCTACCCTCTATAATTAAAGAATTTTCAACAACTTCATTTTTTAAGAATTCTTCTGGATAAATTTTATAGGCAACATATCTCATATTTTCACCAAAAATAAAATTAAATTTTTTCTAAACTTAAAAATAGACACTTTAAGTATTCTGTTCCCTTAGAAGTTATTGGATGATCTGGACTTTGTGAGCCATATTTAATGATTTTAGCCCATTTTTTTGCTTTTAGACATGCATCTATAACTAACGCTTTAAATGCATCTGGCTCTAATGGTTGAGAGCAAGAACAAGTTACTAATAATCTATCAGCCAATTTAGCTCCAAATCTATTTAACATATGATAGCCCCTAATAGCGTCCTTCAAAGATTTTTTTGATTGAGCAAATGCAGGAGGGTCTAAAATTACTATATCAAATTTCTCTCCATCCTCTATAAACTCCTCTAAAACTTTAAATGCATTGCCTTCTATAAAAGTGTATTTATCCTTAGGAATATTATTTAATTCCATATTTTCCTCCGCTACTTTTAAAGCCTTTTTAGATAAATCTACTCCTACAACTTCTGCTCCTTTAATTGCACAATGGACTGAAAATCCTCCTGTATAGCAACAGACATCTAAAACTCTATCCCCTTCTTTTATAAACTTCTCTATCTCTAACCTATTTTCTCTTTGGTCTAAAAAAAATCCTGTTTTTTGTCCATCAAAGGTAACTTTAAATTTTGCATCCCCTTCTTTAATAATTGTTTCTGTTTTCTTTCCAACTAATATACCCTCAACCTCTGGCAATCCTGCTCTTTTTCTATTCCTTCCAGAACTTTTTTCATAAATACTATCTATCCCTAAATCTAAGAGTGTCTCTACAATTACATCTTTCATTTTTTCAATACCGTAGTTGAATATTTGAACTGTGGCTATATCGTTATATTTGTCAATAACCAAACCATTTAACCAATCTGATTGAGTATAAACCATCCTATAAGTGTCTTTAAATCCTAAAAAATTTACTCTATATTCATTAGCCTTAATTATTTTCTCTCTTATGTAGTTTTCATCCAAATTTTCTTTTTTTAGTGTCATTATTCTAATTTCTCTTGGATTTTTAAAACCTCTTCCTAAAAATTTCCCTCTCTTTGAATATATATCAACTACCTCTCCAATTTCTATTTTATCAAAATCTTCTTTATTTAAGATATTCTCTCTTGGAATTATTAAATTTCCTTTTTCTATTGCTGAATAACCTCCAAAATCAACATACAATTTCGGAATCATGTTTTATCCACCTTTTTATTTAATTTTTCTGTATATTTACACTTTGGATAATTTGAACAGCCAAGAAACTTTCCATACTTTCCTTCTCTAATTATTAACTCTCCACCACATTTAGGACATTTTCCAACAACTTTTTTACTTTCAGTTTTATTTTCTTTATTTTCTTTTGTATTTGAGTTAGTATTATTAAAATCTAACTTTTTTATAAGGAACATTCCTACATCTTTTTCTTTCTTTTTAAATTCTTCTAAAATTTTCCTTAATTTTTGTTCTGCCTCATCTAAAACATCATCTTTTTTAATCTTTCTAAACTGTATCTTTTCTAACTTCTCTTCTAAATCTCTCGTCATTTTTTCGTCAATAATTTCTGGACAGAACTTTTTTAAAGTTTCAACGACTGAAATTCCCAAGTCAGTTACTTTTAATGAGCCATCATCAATAACATACCCTCTTTTTATTAATTTCTCAACGATTTCCGCCCTCGTTGCCTTAGTTCCTAACTTTCTTTTCTCCAATTCCTTAATTATACTTGCAACAGTGTATCTTTTAGGTGGTTGAGTTTCTTTTTTAGTTATAGTTATTTTTTGAATAGGTATTAAATCTCCCTTATTTAACTTTGGCAACTCACAGTCATCAAATTTTGGGAAGTAATAAATTTCATGCCAACCTTCTTTTAATGTTCTTGAACCAGATAGTTTAAAAATCTCTCCATTTATGTTAATTTTTATATTTGAATATTCCCTCTCTGCATTATCCCAAAAAGCACTTAATGTTCTTCTTGCAATTAAATCGTAAATCTTTTTTTCTTTTTCTGATAATTCTTCATCTTTTGGAATATCTACAACATGTATTGCAGGATGAGCAGGATCCTCTTTTTTACCTTCAACTGGCTTTAAATCTCCCTTATTTAAAATATCTTTAGCCCATTTTCCATAAATTGGATGATTCTTTAAAATGCTTAAAATATTTTTTAGATAGTTTTTATCCTTTGGTAATTTTTGGGAAGATGTCCTTGGGTATGAGCAGTTATGCACAACTACACCATTGGCTATAAAGTTGTGGTATTTTTCAACTGTTAAATCATAAACCTCTCCTTCATAATCAATTTCTTCAATTTTTTTAATTTTTTGGATATAAACATCTCCATAACTAAGTGTTACTACTTGTTCATTTTCTTTCAACTCTCCAGAAGGAACAAATATTAACTTATCCATATAAACTAAAATTGGATGCTCTTTTGTTGCAATAAGTTCAGTTCCACCATTTAAGATAATTTTTATTAGTTTCTCTTTTACTGTTCTTTTTAAAAGTTTATATTTTGATTTTGTTAATTTCAAATCTTTATTTAAACATAAAATATTTCCTTCCTCATCCAAATCCTTAATTTTCTTAACTCCATCAGGTAATAAAATTAATGTGTCTGGATGCAAACATAAACCTTTTTCATACAAACTTTGGGCAATTTCTTGGGTTTCCTTTGGAGAAAACTTAAAATAGTTGTATGCCTCTCTCTGTAAAGTTCCTAAGTCAAAGGGAGGGAGTGGCTTTATCTTTCTCACAGTTCTTTTTATCTCTACAACCTTCCCAAACTTTTCATTTTTTACTTTTTCATAAACATTTTTAGCCTCTTTTTCATCCCAAAATTTCTCTTTTTCATGTATTGCCTTTAAATTATCCTTTAATAATGCCTCAATAACCCAGTATGGCTTTGGAACAAATTTTTTAATTTCCAACTCTCTCTCAGTTAAAAAAGATAATGCTGGTCCTTGAACTCTACCAACACTCATTGTTTTCCATCTATTTACTGCCTTAATAGCATTCATTAAAGCCCTTGATAAGTTTATACCATAATACCAATCTATGATATGCCTACTTTCACCAGCATCTACCAAACCATAATCTATTTCATCAGGATTTTCAAACGCTTTTACAATCTCATTTTTTGTTAATGAGGAAAATCTCATTCTCTTAGCTTTTGTTTTACTGCAACAGTATTTCAATGCGTGAAAACCTATTAATTCTCCCTCAATGTCCCAATCTGTTGCTATATATATTTCATCTGCCTCCTTAGAAAGTTTTTTTAATGCCTTTATATAGTTATCAACATATTTTTTTCCTTTTTCAACACTTGCTGGCACCCATTTTACATCAAAAACAGGATAATGTCCAAATTTAGTATTGTTTTTTTCAACCAGCGTAAATAAATGCCCAACAGCACTTGCAACAATAATTTTTTTCCCATTTCTTTCCAATTCGTAGTATGGAACATTATAGATAGTTTTTTTCTTAGGTTTTCCCAAAGCATTAGCTATTTTTTTAGCAACACTTGGCTTTTCACAAATAATTAAAACACTCATAGTTTCACAAAATAATAATATTTTATATTAGGTTATTAGAAACTATATTTAATTGTTTAACTCATACACTTATAAAATTTTTTCATAATAAATTATATTCAGCAAGAAAATTTTTCGGGATTCGATAATATTAAATCATAAAAAATTTTAAATTTTTATTATAATAATATTATAATTTCGAAATTTATCATATTACTATAATATTTTTTTGATATTTTTATGATTTTATAATATTTGATTGAAAATTTACCGGGGGTCAGTATTATTTTTAAAAGTATATGAATATGTAAATTTATAGATTTAGTGTATAAATAAAGGATATTCTGCCTTTCTTTTATGCCAAAAAGAATATAGATAAATTAAAAAATTTAGATTTATATAGTGTATTCGTAATATTATCCTTATAAATTTTCATATAAGTATAATATTTATACTCGGGTCTTAATACTATTTTATAATAAAAATTTTCTATTTTTTATTATACTCTATTACGATTTTAGAATTTATCATATTACTATAATATTTTTTTGATATTTTTCTTATTTTGTAATATTCAGATCGAAATTTTCCCGAGGGTCAGTATTACTCTTAAAAAAGATATGAATATAGAAATTTATAAATATTTTATATTATTAAAAAAATAAAGAATTTAAATACTTTTATTCCCTTTGGGGCATGATTATATACCCATAGGGCTCCGCCCTATTGCTATACTCCCTATGCATTGCTTCTTAAAAGAAGCAATGCCTCTTTTTAACTTTCCCCTTTGGGGCATGATTTTAGACAATGGTGTCTAATATGAAAAATTGGAGGAAGTTGAAGTAACTTTCCCCTTTGGGGCATGATTTTAGACAAATTAGGCAAAAGAGTTTAAAAAAATTCTTGTTTTTCGTAACTTTCCCCTTTGGGGCATGATTTTAGACAGGGCACAATTTGAAGAGATAATTTTCTAAAATTACCTTATAATTCTCCTATAATAGGGGGTTATAATTCGAAGGGTCAATTACCCCTGTTATTTATATACCTCCGAACTTATATATAAATTTTTCTATTTTGATTTATTTGCTTAAAATCCCTTAAAATTTTTAATTTAAACCTAATTATCAGGAAAAATTTAAGAT